>JAACTI010000166.1 GCA_009993495.1 Deltaproteobacteria bacterium
CGACGGTCTGTTGATCAATTCGATCAAAAGTTGCAACAGCTTCTCGGCCGGTCAGCTAGTGATGATGCGTGAGGTCGAAAAACTCACCGGCAAGCCCGGCGCCTTCATCGAGACCGACCTGGTCGATCCGCGCTATTTTTCGGCGGCCAATGTCAAGAACCGACTCGAAAGTTATTTCCAAATGATCGATCAGAAACGCCGCGCCGGCGGTTCTGTCTCTGCGGCCTAAGGGAGCAATCTCATGCGAACATTTATCGGCATTGATCTAGGTTCGACCACCACTAAGGCGGTTTTGATGGATGAAAACTGTCAGGTGCTGGGACGCGGCATCACCAATTCCCGGTCAAACTACGATGTTGCAGCACGGGTTTCCAAACAGGAAGCGAAAATTGCCGCCCGTTTCACCCTGTTCAAAAACGCCCTCGGCAGCGGGGAAGGGGTTGAACTGCTCCTCGCCAACCTGGAGCGCAATTTCCGTCTGGAGCAGTTTTTGTCAGAACTGGGGCAGCTGGAACAGACCTGCAACAGCTATCTCGACCACGAACGCTTCAAAAACTTCAAAGCGCCCCTGCGCGAGGCGCTAGACAGGGTTTTCAAAACCATTTCCAGCGAAGCTGCGGACATTTATGCTCCCGGCGCCGAACGTAAATCGGATTTCTTTCGCGACATTGCCGGCTCACGTTTTATGAACCTGGCAGAGTCCATAAGTAAAGAGTCAGATTTAAGCTTTGATGTACTCCTGAATGTTTATGATAAATCAATAATTGATATAGAAAGTCAGGTTGCCGGCGACGCCACAGTTTCCAAGCAGCTGCTCAATGGTTTGACGCGGGCCATGCGTGAAGTGGCAGGCGTCAAGATCAGCGCGGAGGCCGCGCGCAAAGCCCTCGCCGAAGTGCTGGCGCTGGAGTTGGAAGAAACCTACGTGGTCGGCACTGGCTACGGTCGGGTGCGACTGCCTTTCCCCAAAGAACATATCCGCTCGGAAATCTTGTGTCACGGTTTGGGCGCCCACATGATGTTCCCCGGCACCCGCACCGTGCTGGATATCGGCGGTCAGGATACCAAGGGGATTCAGGTCGACGAAAACGGCATTGTGGTTAATTTTCAGATGAATGATCGTTGCGCCGCCGGTTGCGGGCGCTATCTGGGTTACATCGCCGATGAAATGAATATCGGTCTGCACGAGCTTGGCCCCATCGCCATGAAAGCCACCAAGACCACGCGCATCAATTCCACCTGCACGGTTTTTGCCGGGGCCGAGCTGCGCGATCGCATGGCCTTGGGCGAAAACCGCGCCGATATCCTCGCCGGGCTGCACCGGGCCATCATGCTCCGTGCTATGTCACTGCTATCGCGCTCGGGCGGGGTCGATGAAGAATTTACCTTTACCGGGGGGGTCGCTAAAAACCAGGCGGCGGTCAAAGAATTACGCCAGTTGATCTTTGAAAACTATGGCGAGCGCAGCATCAATATCAGCGCCGATTCGATCTACACCGGCGCCCTGGGTGGGGCCAGCTTTGCCCACAGCGCAGTCAAATAAGGAGAAAATCATGACCACATCAATCGGCATCGACGTCGGCTCCGGCGTCATCAAGACCGCCCTGTTCCGGGTAGATGGGCAGAAGAGCGAATGGTTGGGCCGCTGGGATGCACGTATCCGCCAGCGCGACGCTCATACCCTGGTCAAAGAATCCATCACATCCGTTTTGACCCAGGCAGGGGTAAAACGCGAACAGATCAATTACATCGCCAGTACCGGCGAGGGCGAAAGCCTCAAAGGCACCACCGGGCATTTCTATTCCATGACCACCCATGCACGCGGCGCTATTTACCTGAACCCTGAAACGCGGGCGGTGCTTGATATCGGGGCTCTTCACGGACGTGCCATCCGCATCGACGCAAAGAGCAAAGTGCTGACGTATCGCATGACCAGCCAGTGCGCTTCAGGTTCGGGACAGTTTCTTGAAAATATCGCGCGTTATCTGGGGATTGGCCAGGATGAAATCGGTAGCCTGTCCCTGCAATCGACACAACCGGAAAAAGTCAGCGGTATCTGTGCGGTGCTCGCCGAAACCGATGTCATCAACATGGTCTCGCGCTCCATTGCACCCTGCGACATTTTGCGTGGCATTCACGAATCCATGGCCGATCGTCTGAACAAGCTGCTGAAATCCATCGGGGTGCAACAGGGAACGGTGATGATGACCGGTGGTCTAGCTCTGGATGTCGGGCTGGTTCAGGCCATTCAGGACGGCATGGACAAGCAGCAGATGAACACTCAGGTCACCGCCCATGCCGATTCCCTTTACGCCGGTGCCATTGGTGCCGCCCTCTGGGGGGCCTTTCGCTATGAAAAACTTAAGGAACGCGGCCACTTACCCTTAGCTTCTTGATTCCGCACAACCAAGCCATGGAGTCTACTATGAAATTACGCTATCAATCCCTGAGTGCCAATGACCTTGAGCAGGTCTCCCTGCTGGATAGCCAAATTATCGGCCAGCCGCGACGCAGTTTTTTCGAAAAGAGGCTGCAAATTGCCACGGCAACGCCCGAGGCCTTTGTGACCTGCGCAGCCAGGGCGGGGGAAGAGCTGAAAGGCTACGCCTTCGGGCGGGTGCAAAATGGCGATTTCGGTTCGTCCGCGACCGTTGCGGCTCTGGATGTTTTTGGGGTTGCGCCTGCCAGCCAGGGGCAAGGTATCGGCCGCGGTCTGCTCGCCGGGATTGAAGAACGCATGGTCAAAAAAAATATCCTGCGCCTGCGCACGGAAATTGATTGGACCAACCATGCCATGCAGCGTTTTTTTGCAGCGGCGGGATTTTTTCTGGCCCCCATTCAGATCATTGCACGCGACACCACGGAACTCAAAGAAGATGTTGCAGAAATGGTCACCCCCGCAATGGACAGCCGGTGGCAGGTTCACGGCCCCGGCGGCAACGATTATGACCGTTTGGCACGTGATCGGGTGCAAACCCGTTCTTTGCGTCAAACTGATCTTGATACCGTCATCCGGCTTGATCGCCATTTATCAGG
Source organism: Deltaproteobacteria bacterium (assembly GCA_009993495.1). Taxonomy (GTDB): domain Bacteria; phylum Desulfobacterota; class Desulfuromonadia; order Desulfuromonadales; family Geopsychrobacteraceae; genus Geopsychrobacter. The sequence continues at coordinate 3,037 of JAACTI010000166.1, forward strand.
GCAAGATCGCCGGGCTTATTACCAGCAGAAATTTGCTGAAATGCTTCAGGAATCCGGCATTCGCATCTCTCTCACGGCAGAAAAGAAAGACTTATTGGCGGGCTTTATTATGGCGCGGCTCGACTATGGTGAATTTGGCCAACCCGTACAGACTGCGGTCATCGATACTCTGGGTGTCGACCCCGCCGCCCAGAGCAGTGGCGTAGGCCGCGCACTGCTTTCTCAGCTGCTGATTAACCTCGCCCGCCTGCAAGTCGAAAAAATTCAAACCCAAATCAGTTGGCGCCAGATCAGTTTGCACAAATTTATGTGTGATTGCGGGTTTGTGCCCGCGCAGCGATTAATTCTCGAAAAGCGGCTGATCCCGCAATGAAAATTTCAGCCTCCTGGACCCTGAAACTGATAGGAGGCTGATGGAGATCGGAGAGCATTTCAAGACAATTCCTGCAATTTTTTTACTTCGCCCAATCCATTTGTTTCATCATTATCCTTTTACGAACCAGTCTACCGGTCGTCGGGGGCTGACGGGCGCGGGATAGCGGTCGACGTAGCCGATGCGCAGCAGCATCTGCGCATGGGTTTCCCGGCCCAACAAGCCTGCCAGTTCCCTCTGCCCGGCGGCTTCCTCAAGCAATTGGCTCATGGGGTGGCAGGCGATGTTGCGTTCGCGCAGCTGCAAAAAGAGGCGCTGGTACTGCCGCCCGGTTTCGATCAACGCACCCGGGGTCTGCCCGTTATTGGCCAAGACCAGCCATCCAGCACCTGCGTTGGCCAACTCAGCGGTGAGATCGACGGTTTGCTGGCGGAAAGACGGCTTAAGCACATCGCTCGGCGTATAAAAATGGTTGAGAAACCAACCGGCCAGGCCTTCGATTTCCATGCCTGCCGTGGTCAGCCCGTCGCGCTGCGCCTCGATTTCTGCATTACCAAACCTCATCCAACGGGCAAATTCGTGCATCACCTCATCCCTTTGGCATTGCATGGCCATTGCCTCGACCGCCCCCTGGGCGATTCGCCCGGCTTCGGCGCTGCCGCGTGGGAAATAGAGCAGCTGCTCCGGATAAAGACTTTGCAGCCAGCGGATATCGTCGTCGCGCAGTTTTGTCGCTAATTGTCCCTTTTTGACAACCCGCCGGTGTTGCATACGTTTCAGCCAAACGGGGGAATTTGATGCGCCCGCAGTGAGACGCACCTCGACCATATCGCGGCACTGAGATTCGTCTGAGAGGATCTTGACTTCGGCGTGCAGGCCTTCGACGGCAGCGGCTTGGGCGAGATTTTCCAAAAAGGCCCCGAGGGAGATCAGGGTTTCGCGCCCCAAGGGGTCAACCGCCGGCAGGCGGCGCTCGGGTGGAATGCCGATGCGCCAGTGGTGCGATTCCAGCAGGGTGACTTCCCACGGCTGACTGTTGTGGCCGCTGGACGCCAGCGATGCATAAGCAAGAATGCGCGCAGCAAGGGGATCGGAAAGCCTGGTTTCTGAGAAACCCCGAACGCTAGCCGCTGCTTGCACAGCGCAACTGGCAAGCAGCGGCCCGGCGCTGAGTATGGCTGCGGAGCGACCGCAGCTAACAAGAAATTGACGTCGCGAAGAATTCATGACGAGCCTCCTGTGCTCTAAATTATTTTTGTGCTGCCTGGAGAGCGCTCAAGCTGGTTAGCTGAGAACATTTTACGAAACTCGTGTGCCAACTCACGCAGCCCGGCTTCGGCATGGCCATAGCTCTTGAAATAGCGAGACATCGCAAAGATTGAGCCGTTTCGGGCACCACTCATGGCGGCAATACGCCGTCCGGTTTCCTCATCGACCGCCTCGATTTCGACACTGACGCCCCCGTTATCCAGCGGCACAAAAAGAGCGAGGGTCGTTATCAGATTGAGGATTGGTCGCGAGCGGTCAACACTTGTGATCGCCGCCTTAATCTGCAAGTGTTTGCTCTGCTCTGCATTTTTTGAAGACAGCGTCGAAAACTCTTGCGACAACGCCTGTTCCATGCTGCGGCAGAGCGCCGCTTGATCGGCATCTGCCACGCGGGTATTCTGCCCATCAGAAATGAACTGGACTGGCGCGACCTCGATCGCAGCGAAATCCCACCGGTCAACGATTGGCGTAACCTGTAAGTTTGCGTCGCCCTCTAAAGATTTTAGATCACGATAATCGTTGATAAAACCGCTTCGCGTTGGCACTTGATGAGCGCAAGCCGAAAGCAGGAGTAACGTGCACAGCAAAAGCAGGGTGGTCAGTGGTTGGAAGTGGGTTTTCATGGCGGTCTCCTTGGTCACCAATCGGTGACATTGTGGGTAAAAAAACTTACGGCTCCAGGGAAACGAAGCTGCGCTGACAGAGAAGGTGGATCATCGCTTCCAACCGTTGCCAGCCGCTGTCGTTGTCGATTTCTATCAAGTTAAAAAAAGGCGTACTTCGACCACGTATGACCAGATAATTAATCGCGGCCCCAAACAAGGCGGTGACCGCCGGAAGATCGAGGTCGGTGCTGGCCGCTTCGGTGGCAAAGGTTGCAAACAGCTTTTTGGCCCACTCCTCGCGAAGCTCAGATAATATGGCAGTCAATTCGTTCTGCTCCACTAATTCCCAGGCCATGATTTCCTGGGTCAGGGGTCGTTTTCGCAGGGCGCGGGAAAAATTAACCAAAACTTCACTGACCACCGCGCCGATACCTTTGCCTTTGAGGTTTTCAATATCGCCACCGACAACCTCGTTCAAGGTCGGCCAGAAATTGGCGGATTCTCCATAAGAGCGGAGCAGCCCCGGCATGCCATCGAAATAGCGGTAAATGAGAACTTTGTCGACCCCGGCTTCTCGGGCCAGGGCATTAACCCCAAGAGCGCTGAAGCCCTCGCGTGCCAAGAGTTGTTCAACGGCGGCGATGATCTTTTCTTTGGTTTGTTCTTTGTCCCGTGCCATTTTATTTCCTTTAAATACTTAAGTCACTTAATGGTGACTTAAGTATTAGTCACTTTTCGGTGACTTGTCAAGAAACATTTTTATTTTTGCAAAATAATTTAGCTCGCGACTAACCAGCCGCCCGCTCCACCTCCTCAACCCGGGCATACTGCAACGACAAAAGACGCAAGAATTCGGCAGCATCCAGGAACTAATCTTCTTGAACCGGCACGTTGAGCTGGTCATGGCCACGCTGCGCCGCAAGCGCATAGCCTTTACCCCGAAAAAGAAATTGAAGAGTTTCTATCCGAGAGCCTCTCGGAGCACCAGTGCGAGCAACGTTCATGAATTTTTATGAGGAATGTTTTATCAAATTTGATCGTATCCACAACCATGGTATGGCCAACTTTGATCTGATAGAGAGCAGAATAACCTTCTTGTGACAACACATAAAAACCTAGCCTTGACAAGACATAATATCCTAGTTATCGTAAGTGACAATAGGCTAGCAACGGATGAGGTATACAATGGCAATCCCCCCGGCGCAACGCAGGCTTGCCGAAGCACTGACAACCCTGAAAAAATTGCAGGATGACGGCAAAACCGCAATAAAATCAGCGGATCTGAACCGCCTTCAGCGGGAAAGCCTCGTCATGAACGGCTTCCTGCGACCAATCGTTAAAGGGTGGTATATGCCGTGCCGCCCTGGAGAAGAGGGCGGCAGCACTCCCTGGTATGCTGCGATGTGTGACTTCATCCGGGGCTATTGCACAGAGCGCTTTGGGGATCAATGGCATGTGTCGGCAGAATACTCACTATTTCTGCATACGGGAAAAACGCTTACGCCACAGCAGGTCGTGATCCACACACCACTCGGTCAGAACGGCCTGCTGAAGCTGCCTGGCAACTGTTCAATCCTGGACTACAAGACCAAGGATTTCACTCCGGCCGCCAAAATCCAGCTCGTTGAGCAAATTCGTGTCCTGGCGCTTCCCGCGGCTCTCATTCGCGTGCCGGCAGCTTTTTTTGTCACCTACGCTCAGGACGCGCACATCGCTCTCCATCAGTTACGGGATGCATCGGATCTGAACAGGGAACTGCTCGAAGGGGGCCATAGCACCGTTGCTGGGCGACTCGCCGGGGCCTTACGAGCCTCGGGGCGCAAAGATCTGGCGGATAATGTCCTCGCAACCTTGCGCGCGGCAGGTTATGTGGTCATTGAGTCCAATCCTTTCAGGGTGACACCTCAACCCCTGACATTCACCAGAGCACAATCACCCTATGTCCTGCGGATGCGTCTCATGTGGCAGGCCATGCGAGAGACCGTGCTGAACTCTTTCCCGATCGAGCCCGGCATTCCTACCAACAGTGAAAAGTTCATGGAGACGGTTGAAGAAAACTACAAAACCGATGCCTATCACTCACTTTCGATTGAAGGTTATCGTGTCACACCGGAACTCATTCAAAAGGTCGCAACCGGTGACTGGAACCCGGACAGGAATGATTCTGACGCGGAAATAAAAAACGCCATGGCGGCGCATGGTTACTGGCTCGCTCACACTGCGGTTAAAGCCACGATCAAAAACATTCTGAGCGGAGCGAATCCCGGCGAAGCGTTCCGCCGTGATCATGCGGCATGGTATCGCAATCTATTTTCACCCAATGTTGATGCTGGTTTCCTGAAGCCGTCTGATCTGGCCGGTTACCGGACAGACAAGGTGTTTATCAAAGGGGCGACCCATGTTCCTCCCTCGCAGGATGCTGTTCGAGACATGATGCCGGAACTGTGCGACCTGCTGGAGGCTGAAGCCAGTGCCGCCGTACGGGCTATACTGGGACATTTTCTGTTCGTGTATATCCACCCGTATTTTGATGGTAATGGACGACTGGGCCGGTTCCTGATGAATGCCATGCTGGCTTCTGGAGGGTACCCGTGGACGGTTATCCGGATAGAAAAACGCGCGAACTATATGGCAGCTCTTGAGGCGGCGAGTTCGCGAGGGGAAATTCCACCTTTTGCGGAGTTCGTTGCCAGTTCGATGCAGTCTGCCGCCATTTGATTTGATCTTCATTCCGGCAAGGGAAGCAGCCAAAGACTAACTCATGTGTCCTTCGACGACTGCCATCTATAGCCCAGCATGCTGAACGAATAGGCCGATCGTAAACGAAGGCAAGCCGTCTGTTCCCCGGCTCAGTATGGCGATGTGACGATCCCCCAGAGCGCCTTGCACGATAGGCTGGGTTGACGGTTAGTGCTCGGCGACCACCTGCGTCGCCGTTGTCTTGAACTTGGATTGTACCAGGAAGATGTCGCGGAACGGATTGGAAGAGACACCACCCCGCCCTGCCGCATCGCACTAGACTGTGCGCAATGCTGCTGACGCGTATCTAGACCCTCCCGCTGGTCTGCCCGATTTTTCAGGCGCAGATGCGGATCATCCCTTTTATCACCGACGCAGGTACCGCGCGGAAGATTCTGGATCACCTCGGCGAATCGGCGCAACCACCGAGAATCGCCCCGGCGCGCGGGCCGCCGCTGTGGGAACTCGAACAGGCGCATCGGCATCAAGCGGGCAGCGATCTACAATGGGAATCAACCCCCAACCCGAACCGGTGTTTGAGTTTAATCAGCGTATCGCCTGGTAACGAGCAATTTTTTTACGCACTCACCCTGGGTAGACTTGTGCTCCGAGTTTAGCGTGCGTCAATTTTTGGCGTTGATGCGGTTGATGCGATCATTTTTTGCCATGAGAAGTGGTGAGCCGTGGGAACCGGCGCGGTGAGGTGACTGTCAAAATTTTGATGATGAAAATCGGATTGACGGGGGTGTTTGACTTGTGCGGTTGAAGTGTATACCATTGTTTTAAAGTTAGATAAATTTATTTAAACCGAAGGACACAATGAAGGCATTGAGTTTCGGTGGAATACTGGTTCTGCTGTGCCTGTCTCTTTTACTGACAGGCGCAGGAATCGCTGATGCGATTAACCTCCATGCGGATCCAGTGAAAGGGCTGTCTCACCAAGCCGCCCCAACCGCAGCGTCCCCTCCGGTAAAGAGCCATGCGGTTCGGGGCTGCCCCAAGCTTGTTGCCCGAGAACTGCATATTGTGCGTGTTATTCCGCAAAAAACCGCTACAGGGGAACAGGCTTACCGTTATCTCCTGAATGGTACAATCCAGAACCGGGGACTTGCCGGTGTTGCTGTTGCCGGATTGAATGTTTCACAAAAATCACAACGGGGAGCAGTCAAGCGCATTGCGCTGCAACTGTTCAAACAGCGAGTTCAGCCCAA
>JAACTI010000381.1 GCA_009993495.1 Deltaproteobacteria bacterium
CCCAAAATCTGCCAACTGGGGCTGGGCGCAAGAGTTTGCACAGCCTGAAATCGCCAGGGTGCGTTCCTGAAGTTTTTGACCAAAGGCGTCGAGTAACCGGCGCGCCAGATCACGGGTTGCGGTTAGCCCCAGGGCACACTCGTGGTTGCCGGGACAGACGCGGCAGTGAGCGAGCGCCGGATCGAACCGGTCAATACCCGCCTCGGCCAGAAATTTGGCGAGAGCTTCGCCCTGCTGCGCATCTCGGGCGAGAAACACCAGATTCTGATCGGGATCGACCAGCAGATATGTCAACCCGGCCCTTTCAGCCGCCTGGGCGATTTGACTCAGCTGCGCAGCGGGCAATTCTCCGGCAAACAAGGAGACGCAGAATCGGCTTTGTCCTGCCCCGCCGGGGCCAGGCAGCAGGGACTTATCGAAAGCGTCATGAAACTCTACCCTGGGACACAGGGCAAGCGCGTCTGCGAACAGCCGCCGAAACTCCTCTTCACCACGATCTTTAATTAGCGATTTCAGGCGTTTGGGGGGCTGAACATGGGCGGCATAGACCTTTATCAGCGCTTCAGCTAGTTGGAGAACTCTATTTTGCGGCACCTGCGGTTGGTACAAAATCGCCGCTTGCGGTGCCCGCCCCAGCCCCCCGCCGACCCAGACATCATAGACGGGCTCACCCTCAACCAGCCCGGCAAACACCAACGCCAGATCCTGAATCAGATGATGATGGCTGCTGCTGTCGGCTTCAACGCTGATTTTGAACTTTTTCGGCAAGCCTTCAAAATGGGGGTTGCCACTGAAATACAGTAACAAGCGCCGCGCCAGCTGCTGGCTGTAGTTAAAGCCTTGCCCGCCGGTGCTATGGCAGGAAATACCCCGCACCGCCCCACCACAGGCTCCACGCGAAAACAGCCCGACGCTGGCGAGAGTACGTTGGATCTCGGGTATGTTGGTTGGTTCAAGATTATGAAATTCGACACTGCCACGGGTGCTGAGATGCAGGCTGCCACTCCCGAAAACCTGCCCCAGCTCCCCCAGAACCCGGGCCTGGGCGACCGAAAGCAGGCCGCTTGCCAGCTTTACACGTAACATAAACAGCTGATTTTTTTGCTGGTAGAGCCCTTCAATGCGCAAGGCTTTGGCGTCAATCTGCATCCCTCATCTCTCCTTCGTGGTTGCTTTTTCCGGTTGAAAACTAATATTTAACTTTTTATAAGTCAACTTTTTATTTTTTATCTTGACAAAATTAATGTGCAAATATACTTTATTCCAAAACTTAATTCCTAGTAATCAATGCGACATTTGTCTGGGGACGGACTTTTTATGCCACAGCCTTTGCAACAAAATCAGATCTGGCAATCGATCAACCAAGACACAGACCCTGTGCGCATCCTGCAAAAAGGGCTGGCCTTTATTCAGGGGCCGGTGGCGCTGGCCTGTTCTTTCAGCCGCGAAGATGTGCTGCTCATTGATCTGCTGCAACACCTGCAAGCCCCGGCACGCATTTTTGCCCTGGATACCGGACGCCTCAATGAAGAAACTCTGGAGCTGGCAGAAACCCTCCGCCTGCACTATTCCCTGGAGATTGACTGGTATTTTCCCGAACGCAGGGCAGTTGAACGGCTGGAGCGCGAGCAGGGTTTGTTTTCATTTCGCGAAAGCCTCGAAAATCGCCACGCCTGTTGTTATATCCGCAAAGTTGAACCCCTGCAGCGAGCCCTCAAAGGGCTGGCGGGCTGGATTAGCGGTCAACGCCGCGACCAGGCTGCGACCCGTGGTCAGCTGCAAGCGATTGAGCGCGATGGCGTCAATGGCAATATTCTGAAACTCAATCCGCTGGCGAGCTGGACGGCTAAGCAGGTTGACGCAGCGGTCAGGGAGCGAAAACTGCCTCTCAATCGGCTGTATGCCCAGGGGTACAGATCCATTGGCTGCGCGCCCTGCACGCG
>JAACTI010000167.1 GCA_009993495.1 Deltaproteobacteria bacterium
GGGCGACGCATACGGTCAATCACCCGGTTGCGTATTTCTAATTATGAGCCGCAGCGTAAGAGGTTATAACCATCGCGCCGTAGTTCTTGGAATTAAACCGACAGGCTTTCATCCCAAAGATACAGCCAGCAGCGATACCTTTCTTGTTGCGGTAGTCTCTGTAGTCCTCTTCCCACGACATCGGAAGATTCCCGAAGGTCTTGGAATCAATCTTGTCGTAAGCAGAACCAACAGCGAACACACCAGCCTGAGCGCCCAAGAACAAATTGCGCCGAACACTCGTTGTCGGTGAGTACACCCTTGCGGCTTCGTACAGAATCATGTTCCGGTAAACGCCGAGGGAGTTGGTGAACAGGGGATTCTTCAGCCCTCGAAGGTTAGCGTACTGTTGAATATCCTGCCACTTGGTGTAAGTGGAGGCGACCACGTTCAGACGTAAATCCGTCGCTGAATAGTGATGCAGAACCACCACGAACACTTCCTCGCCGTCAATGTTGACCGGACGCATGGGCGGAGTTCCGGTTACAGCTTTCTCTTTCGCGTAGTCCAGATCGGCAAGAGCCAACTGGTCATTGGAACCGAGAGACGCTTCGTCGGTCGCAATCGTGCCGGAATGGGTCACGTCACCCGTTACGATATAATGCCCAGTATCGGGAGCTACACCATCTTGACCGTGGGAAATCGTGGTGTCTCCGCCGAGGTAGCGGAACATATAGTTGTCGTACTTCCCGGCAAACCAGTCGGAAAGGTTGTTCATGGCGTCTTTCCGAAGATTGTGCAAGGTTCGCTGTTGAGACATCCTCTTGAATGAATGCGCGTTTCTGAGCTGGTTAATATATACGGAATCTTGGTAATATACCAATTCCTCTTCGTAATCTTCGAGTTGGTTATCGCCCGTGACTCCGGCCCCTGTTGACTGCATCAGCAAGTCGTAATAGATCAACTCGCCGGCAGCTTTTTCCAGATCGTCTAGCCGGACAATAATGGCGTTTTTATCGCCCTTCTTGCCCAGGAACTTCTGGATATAGGTTTTCTTTAGTGCTTCCGTGAAGGTCAACGGGCTATAAATCTTGACAGCCTGTGCCGACCCGGATGCAAATTCAGTATCAGCCATTGTTTTCTATGCTCCTTTAAATGTCTAATTTTTCCATAACCTTCATTAATTTATCTCGTTCCGCAGGAGTAAGATTGTCAATATCCTCATAAGAAAGACCAGAGAGAGTGTCCTCAGAAATCCCGCCCTGCACGTTTTTTTGATCTCTCGCTCCTGCAAGGGAATTGGGCTTCCCGAGTACCTTCTTGGCCTTTTCAGGGTCTAACCCCGGTTTCCCCTGTAGTTTCGTAGGCTTAACCGTGGCACTCCGAAGCGCCATTCTGAGAGAATATTTTGAATCATACGCCTTCATTGTCCTCTCGAAGTCCAAGTCAGGAAATGCCTTATTGAACTCGGTCTCAATAACCGTACCAGATAGAGCGTCGAGCGCCGTATCAGGATCAATAAACCCTTTGATGCCGTGTTCCTCTTGAAGTTGGACTACCTGATTGTTCAGCCATGTAGCCCCGCGCTGAATCTTCTGGTATGCAGATTGATAAGCATCATCCTCGGATAGAACTTCCGACACCAACTTATTGAATGCCCGCTCCTGCTCCTGAGACTGTCGCGTTGCCGCAACCTGCTCCTGAATTTCCTTAACAGGTGCGGTAAACTCTCCAAGTTGGCTTTTCATTAAGTCTTTGAAGTACTTAGGGTCAATAGTGATATTCCCGTTTTCATCAACCTCAACGGGAATTTTCGGCAGGTCCGCCGCTTTTTCCTTTGGCTGTTCCGCCTTCCGTTGCATGGATTCGGCAAGGAGACTATTGATCTGTTCTAACTTCCCCTTAACTTCCTGCTTTCCCCTCCGTTCCTCCGAGACTGCCCTTTTCAACCCTGCGTTGGATCTTTCAAGCTCTTCAAGCCGAGACATAAGATCGCTTTCACCCGACGGCGGTGGTGTTGCTTCGTCCGTTTTTTTGGCGTCAGTCTCAACAACTTCCTCCTCAACAACTTCCTCTGTTTCCTTCGGAGCTTCCAACTGCGTTTCTTCCTTTACTTGGTCTTCTTCCATTTTGTTTTCTTCCTTTCTGCATCCGTTACGTCGATGGCACGATACTCCCCAAAATAAAAAGCCCACCCAAGAGGCTTTATCCTCTCATGGTGGGCTTCCCGGTGCTTGAGACAATCTCAAGCCAGGTTAGCACCTGCTATGTTTTTTTACGGGTTACTTTTCAGCTACCCGATAAACCCTTGTTCCGCTCCTTTTAGTATGGTACAATACGTCCCTCTTGCCGAAGATACGCTCCCACCCGTCTCGGTAGGAGTCCTTCGTCACCCTCATGTCTTTGGCATAAAACATGGTTATCAACTTCTGTTCTTTCCATCCCGGTTTAATCGCCAACTTTCCCTCCTATCCATGATATTATCGCCTCTATCGTGGACAGCTTCGCACTCTTGTGAAATTCAAGATTGTTTATGCCGCCATCGGTCCATTTTATTGAAATCGATGTGTCACCGGTATATTTTTTAGAAGCTAAATCGGCCCAATAAAGCCTACATACCTCTAGCAGGTCGCTCGGCTTGAGGCTCTTTTGCCGTTCTCGCGATGAAGTCAAGTTTCATTTTCCTTCGTTCATTAGCTAATCGTTCCTTTTCAATCTCATGCCGCCTGACGGCCTTCACGCCCCCCTGTTGTAGCTTGGCAGCATCCACACCAAGACCGGTTTGCAGTTTATCCGTATCGGTCTTCATCTTAACCTGAATCTTCATCATCTCAAGCTCGTACTGCTTCTGTGCGGCCTCTGCCTGCGCCTGTTGCTGATCCTGAATGTACTTAATCCATCCCTGTTTCTCGGATTCCGGCAGGTTCGTCTTGCTGATGACAACATTCGGGTCAACCGCAAAGCCGTATTGCATCATCTCGATAAACACACTCAATTCCATCATGCGCTTTGTCTGACTGCCGGGTAATTCCTCAACATCGACATTGTATTTCAGGTTGCTCAAATCCTTCAAGTCAACCGATTGCATGAGCCTTTCAGCATCAGCACCTAAAATCTCGTAAATCTGCTCCGGCTGCATATGATTTGAAATGACATGGATAACCCGCCGATAAATTTCCTCTTCCATTTTCTTGAACTGCTTAAATAGCGGCCTGAGAATCGTTGCGCCTTGGTTCTGCCGTAACTGAAACACCACGCCAGACTCGTAATTCTGCCCCTCAACACCGAGTAAATTCAGATTGATACCCGTTATATGATGAACGATATCCTTGCTGAATTGCTCCATCTGCATGACGGCTGCGGGGAACTGAGGTACGTTGCGTTCCTCTATTTTTCTGTTTCCGCTTAAGGCCCCTTCTGACATTATGGTTATGCCGCCCGCTTCCCGCATGGAGGCCTCGGCTTGCTTATCATCGACAAAGGCCCCTAATTCGGCAAAAACTCCAGGCTGCACTTGGGTATTTATCCAATGAATCGCTTGGCTCCAACGCTTATTTATTTCCTTTTGTGGGTCTATGGCGTGTCGGATAACCCCGTAGTGCATATTAGTTTTTTTACTGACATCCTGAAACGCAAAGCATGGGACAATCGAGAACCCGTCATACCCACTTGGGCTATCGCCGTCGTATAAAACCTTATCCCCGACAAACTGTAACCACTTGACTTTCTTGTCCATTACAGTCTCGTACCCAAATGGGATACCGTAAAGAAGCGGGTAAAGTTTCTCGAAAGCGGTTTTCTCGGAAAGATCAAAAGCAACATACTTCTGCTCGTCCGGCACGTATCGGTAATACCGCTTGTACGTCTGCCAGTATTCCATATGGATGATTCTGACTCTTTTTCTCGACCTGTCATAGAAAGACATATCAAGTGGCTGAGTGTAATCAAGAAGCTCGTCATAAAACTGCGGCTGAGTTGCATAAACCCCGGTGTCATCCATTATGCTTGCCACTGAATGACCCAACATCATCCCCAAATCCATCACGTCTTCAATGTGTTTAGCGTGACGGGGAAATAAAATCTTGAAATCTTCGGCAGTTAGCCACTTATCCCAAACAATATAAGAGGCGTCTGACAGATTATTCTTTCTCGATGCCGGATCAATCTTGATATCCGAAAAAGGTAGTGCGTTGAAGTTGAATTTTATGTATCCGGGCTGTTTAGGATCAGGATCGAAATCAACCGCTATCCATCCCCTGCCGCAAGTAGTCGAAGAATCCACGGCCTCGTCAATTTCTTCTTCAATATCGTAATGCTCGTAAACCCATCCGGCCACCTTATCAACAACCTCACACCTGGGACCGTCCGATGGCTCAACAGGAGCGGAATAAAACCGGACACGGACATCCTCGTACATTCCTTTTACAATATCGATAAGACTTTTCAGGACATTCATGGTCAAGGCTGGTCTTGATTCTGCGTCAAGGATTCGCTTTTCCGTTTCCGTCCATTGCTTTCCGTCCTTGAAGTTGCAGTCCTCTTTCGCTTTCTTCATAAAAGCCGTATCGCCTGAAATGGCATTCTCGACCGCTTCAATGGCGGGTTTTAACAATTTCTGCCCTGATAAGCCTTCAAACATAGAAGTTTATCCTTCCGGCTTTACCAATTTAATTAAGGATTTCATTTTCTTATGATAGCACGGTTTACACCCCCAAAAACTTGCAACATCGTTAATCCCGATCCATTCATTAGTATTCCCACAAGCACAAAAGATTGGTAATTCAACTTTGTTTTCTGGAAACAGTAGTGCATCCAATGATTTATAATCAGACATATTCTTCCAGTATGTAGCACCTTCTGGCGTTATCATTCCGTCTATATTCATTTTCACCCCTCTTTCACAGGTAGAACCGTATCCGGGTTAGGCACTTCCGACCGGGCAATAAACCGGGTCTTTTTCAGACAGTTTGTGCATTGTTGCGTGAACATCTTCATGCCGCCTTTTCCAAGAATATACCGATATTCAAGGGATTGTTTATCGCAACATTGCCACTCTTTACCCTTGTCGTCAACGGCGAACTTGGAGGCTTCAACATCAACAGGAGTTTCCACGACAACAGCCTCCTGTTTCGCCTCGGAGAAAAACTTGGCGTCTTTCGGGCCGATTATGGCGATGTTATCCCGCATCACGATAATCCCGGATCTCAAAATCACCTGCGGGAAAAGCGTCATGCCCCTGACAACATCAACTATCATAGCCTGTTCTTTTATGGAAATCGGTAGCCTGGACCCGTCAACAAACTCGGCTATACAGTCCAACGGACCGCTCCTTTCAAGGACTCCATCAGGAATAAAATGCATGATATTCTTGAAAAAAATTGCAGACCCGTCCCCCATTGGAACGAATGTCTGCCCGGCCCTGGCCTTCAAATGCCGAATAAATCTCAGTTGTCCGTCGTCATCCAGAACGATTTTTCTCCCACCTACGAATGTTATTTCACAGCCCATTTTGTTTCCTCCCGGTTAGTTTTCATGCCGTTGTCCATGACCGGCCCTCTGTTTGTTTTCTCATAAAATATCTGCCTACAATTTGTCTGATCCCCAGCGGAGACACCTTTCTCGAAGCCAACATGCAATAGGTCAAGGCATGGCGGTAATGGTCTCCGGTGTTCCCTACCTTTTTATATTTATACACCTTGTCCCCGCTCGCCCGATCTTCTTCGAGGATCTTCGCTACATTCGTGATCTGGCTGGCAAAGAATTTTATCTCATCCCCTATTCTCGGGAGTTCAAGCCTACCAGGGTCAGATACGAGGGTGTGCGAAGCGTCAAGCAGCTCTGTCCTGTTCCCGTAAATCTCCATTACCTTCTCATCCCAGGACGTAGGCCCCTTCTTTTTTCCCTCCTGATAGCCGCATAACCAGACCTGATACGGCTCCGCTTTGGCAAAATCCCGGACCCGATGCGTCTCTGGATATTTATCAACAACCATACACCTACACCCATAGGCTTTCGCTAAATCGTGGAGATCGTTAAAACTCGAAAGTCTCGTTACCTTCAAAATCTTCAATAGTTTCTTCGTCTTAGGCACTCCGACAACACAATGAAGCTCCTTGCCAACATCTACCCCTATGGCCGTGCCGTCCTCCGACTTCATCGCCATCACCTCAGTACCGCAGCAACCTAAAACCGTATTAATATCAAGCCTGTTTTCAGCCTCAATGTATGCCATACCAAGCATGGAGTTATAAACCTCCTGCATGGTCATGTTATGCGCGGTAGGATCAAGATAAGTCTCTAAAATTTCCTTTGGAGACACATACTTACTGACAAGCTGGCTGATCCACCAGCCTACTAAATCCTTACTTCTGCCGGGATAAAGCGCAACCCACTTCCCATGAAACGGGTAAATCTCCGCACCACACTTAATACATGCCCGGTAAACCGAACCATCAGGCCGTTGCCGTAAACTGTTTGGGAACTCCAACTCCATGCACGTCTCGGCGTTACATTTCCTGCACCGGATCATCCATACCCTTTGGTCGCTAGCAGAATACATAGCGTCAATGCCGTAATCAGGGATAGACGGTGTTGAAAGATAAACTTCTTCCCGAACCTCCGAGTGAGCCATGCGCTGTTTTGCCATAGCGATCATGTTCGATTTCATCTCATCGCATTCGTCAAAAACGATCCGGTCTGCCGAGAACGTCTTCAACTTTGTGGATGTTTCCTTAACGTCTCCGGCCTTGTTTGAGCTCGGCCTTGCACCACGGATATGAAGAAAGCCTCCGCCGATCTGCTTGATGGTAGCTGAGTCGGTGTTTGCGACATGAGATTGAATGCACCTGTTGGCTGCAATTAACGGGTCAAATCGGTACTTTGTGAACTCTCCGGCATCGTCACCAGTCGGGAATAAATAACCGACGCCGTATTTATATTTGCCGTGAATCATGCCATGAACGGATTTGAGAACTTCGTTTGTTGTAAAACCTGTTTGAGCACCTTTCTTAGAACAACTAATCCTTGACGTGTCGTTTAGGATGTCCACCTGATACAGATGCCAAGCGTCAACCTCGAAAGGCGTAGTGGCGTTCAGCATAATCTTGTTCAATTTCGTCCAAAAGAACGGGCTAGCCGCCGCCATGTGCCGAATGAATAGCTCCTTGCTCATCCCTCCTGGGATTTCAATGCCGTCAAGGTTGATGTCGGGAACTATTTTTCGGGCGGCTTTAGGCAATTTTAAACACCATTATATATAAAGGTATCAATTCCCCTCGATTGGTCTATCAAAAGTGGATGCGTCGCCTATCCATTTTATATCCGAAACCCTAACCCAAGTGCCATCTTCAAATTTGACAAATTCAATGGAGGCAGAAGATTTTTTGTTATTCAATGTATCAATAATAGTGTCAATCCCGGCTTGTGTTCCTTTGACGGTTATTATCTCACTACGAAGACAAACATCAAAAGAACCATCAGCTTTGTTTTTTTCGCTTTCCAAAGATTCCACCCTGTCACATAAGAAATTGATAAGACCCCGGTGGTACTCGTCCATTACATTTTGTGTAGCAGCCCCCCTAGCCTCCGCTACCGTGTACTGGATAGCCATTATCATCCCCTCCTCTTCATGTCCCGGTAAATCCGGCCAAAAGACCCGGCCTCGTAAACCGCCTGAACAGCCTTGACAACAGATTGCTTTGTCCCGTCCTTCATAGTTAGCTCTGTATAAAAAACATTGGCGGACAACGGTTTCTCCCCCGCTGACCGCCTCTCCGCTTCCCGCCTCAAACGCTTGGCTCTACGAGCGTTCATTGTCCCTCTTTAGGCTGAAATAACTTCCGCTTCCGCTTTATTCCCTCGTAAACCATCTTTGCGGCTTCTCCAGCTCCCGCTTGCCAAAGTCTTTGTTTCCCTAAAGTGTTCATCTCCTGCTCGAAAGCGTCCGGCTCAAGCTCCCCCTCCTTAACTTTCTTCTTCGTAGGCTTGAACATATTCTTGAATAACCCCCACCCTAAACCGGAACCTTTACCACCCTTTTCCATAAGATTCCTTTCAATAAAATTGTTGCCTAAACTCCATATTCCTATACATTTGATTTGTCAAGTATTTTTTTATTACAGAAACCTCACCACCCGAATCTCTCTAAATCTTTTTTGTAAAATTTTTTATCACCCTTTTCAATATCGCAATCATCTTTTACCAATTCATAAGTAACTTTGTATTTGGCAATTTTATATCGTTTCTCATCCGTAAACATTCCGTGGCAATTTGCCAACCTTGCTTGATAAGCACTACTAAAATCGTACTCGTCACAATATGCTCTGCTATAAGATCCAACAAAATTACCACTCTCTCTGTCAATAATTCTATAAACTGTTCCCGGCTTCATTTCTTTTGGCTTCAATTTAATACCTCCACAATAAACTACTGTTGTTTTTTCATTTCCCCCACCCCTCACAAATGAGCCAAATGATTACGAAAACCATCAGACAAATGCCTACAACAGATTCGTCCATCGCCCTAACCTATAAATAATGATAGGCCCAAGTGAGCCACAGATGAAACCTAAAAAGGAAGTTAAGTAAATCGATTTACTAAAACCCCCTGAATAATAGACCAAGCACACTAATAAAAATGAAACAATTAAGGAACTTAAAGCGTATGCGTTGCTCTCAAAAGATAAATCAAGCCGGTCGGTAAAGAAGCGCAAAAGTTTCATGGCCTCGGCCCCATAAACAACTTGATAAAATAATCGCACGGATCGAATAGCTGCCGCTCAGTAAGTATCTGTACTCCGTCAACCTCATAAGAAGTACCTGGTTTTCGAACCTTACGAATTATCTCAAACTCGTCCTCAGAACTAATTTCATAGGCTTCCATGAATAGCTCGGCCATCTCTTTGTACGGCATAAAAGCCAATACAGGCTTACGATTATAATGTTCCTCGTATGCCTCTAATTTATTCCTGAAGTCGTCTAATCGCATGAAATGGCCTCCTTGTACGCCTCATAAGGAGCTGTTGTTTGTGTATGCCCGCAAGATCCGCATAACCAAAACATAGGACCGCAGCTTAGGCAAGTAAGGTGCATGGTCCTTTCAAGACACGTCGGACAAACGATCATTTTTACCTTAAATCTTTCGTCATCGGGATTCAGTAAATAATCCCGAACTTCCTTTAATGTGTCCCTTGTCAGCT
>JAACTI010000168.1 GCA_009993495.1 Deltaproteobacteria bacterium
AAGGTGGTGGCTATTTCGAGTTCTACGGTCAGGATTTCCACAACGCCAAAGGTTGCTGGCCCGGTGGGCTGACCGAGGCCCGCAGCACGGAGCATGGATATTACACCATCGTAGAGGAATTTGGGGGATGATGGATATGGATTTCTTTGCTCATTCAAAGAATAAACAAAACAAAAAACACCCATTATCCAAGCATTTGCTTGAAACAGCACAACTTGCAGAAACCTTCGCGGCTTGCGAAGAACATAAGGTTTTTTTCAGGCTGTCTGGTTTGCTTCATGATCTTGGTAAATACCAGCCAGCATTTCAGAATTACCTTGAGAATGGCGGACGCCGTGGCAGTGTCCCGCATGCCTCCTGGGGGGCGGCATATGCAGTGAAACTCAAAAACAGTGTCGCTTCAATTGCTATCGACGGCCACCATAAGGGGTTACCGGACAAAGCAGCGTGGAAGAGCGATATCAATCCTTATCTCCATGACGATGTGCCTGGTTTTGTTGAAGTCATCTCTTCATTTTTAGCGGATATCGACCGTGAGACAACGGCGCTTGAGGCACTATCTTTGAAATTCGACACCAGCGGATTTCAACAGGAGTTGTTTGTCCGTTATCTTTTTAGTGCCCTGACCGACAGCGACTGGCTCTCCACCGAAGCACATTTTGAGATGGAAAAATCCGCGCTACGCCCCAGCCGAAAACTACCCATTGATTTCATGTTGGACAAACTGAAAGCAGCATTTGATGCCAAATCGAAAGATGGAGAAATTAACCAGCTTCGCAATAAGGTTCGAAGTGAGGTACTCGATAAAGCGTTATTTGCCCCTGGTTGTTACTCCCTCGCCTTACCCACCGGCATGGGCAAGACGCTGACATCCATGGCATGGGCATTACGCCATGCGAAACAAAACCGGCTCAAACGCATTATCATTGTCTTACCGTATATCAGCATTATTGATCAGACCGCCCGTGAACTGAAGAAGATCTTTGGTGAAGAATGGATTCTCGAGCACCACTCCAACTACAACGAAGGGCAAAAATCGTCTAGTGACAAAAACGAGGATTATTCAACCGAGCAGAAAAGAAAGCTGCTCGCCTGCGAAAATTGGGACTACCCGGTGATTGTCACCACAACGGTGCAGTTCTTTGAGTCGCTGTTCAGCAACAAACCCTCCAAGTGCCGAAAAATTCACAATATCGCTGAATCAGTTGTCATCTTTGACGAGGTACAGACCATTCCCAAGGAAATCGTCCTCCCTTCCTTGGGCATATTGAATGATGTACAGGCCGTCATGCGGACATCGTTCCTTTTCTGTACTGCCACTCAGCCAGCCTATGAGAAACGCCCCGGTTTTGACGGTATTACCAAAATCACGCCACTCATCGAAGAACCCGGCCTCCTGTACGACAAAACCAAACGAGTGAACTATCACCTGCTGGATGATCTTGCCCCCATATTATTTACCCAATTATCGGATGCGGTTTTTGAACATGGTCAATCGGCGCTGGTGATTTTCAACACCAAGAAAGATGCGCTGGAGTTTTTCACGTTCATGAAATCTGGCGATAGGTGGGATACCCAATATCACCTATCAACCGCCATGTGCCCTGTTCATCGAAAGAAGACGATCAAAGACATCAAGGCTGATCTTGAGGCGAAGAAGAAAATTTTGGTGGTCTCGACACAGCTTATTGAAGCTGGGGTAGATTTTGATTTTCCTACGGTGTTCCGGGCGCTGGCTCCCCTGGAGTCAATTATCCAATCTGCCGGGCGCTGTAACCGGGAAGGGAAAATGGCTGGCTTAGGAAATGTTTTTCTATTCGTGCTACAGAACGCCAGATACCCCAACAAGACCTATCAGGCTTGCGCTGGATATGCGGCAGAGTTACTTCAAAACGATATTGCGCAACTCTACAGTCACAACGTGTTTGAGAAATATTACGCCAGCGTCTTTGCCCTTTATATCGACCAGGCCAGGCAGCAGGGAATCAACAATGCTCGTAAGGAATTTAATTTCAAAACGGTAAAGGACACCTATCGTTATCTGGACGATCACTCTGAAGGGCTGTTTATCTACAACTACAGTCAGGAAAGCAGAAATATCCTGCATTCTCTGGAGTACAAGGAATACCTGTCCCGAGACGATTACCGCGCCATGCAGCCATTCACGGTGCAGGCATACGAAAATTTTATCTATCAAAACAGGGAGGACTTGGTGACGTCAAAGCACGGTTTCAAAATCTGGCACGGCAGCTATGATCCGGCCACGGGTATTTCCGTGGCTCCAGTGGAGGTGGACAAGTATGTGGTGTGATCAAGGAGGTAACTATGCTCGATGATCGAGTAGTACGGGTGAAGGTGACGGGCGATTATGCCTGTTTTACCCGACCCGATCTGAAGGTAGAGAGGATGACTTACCCCTGCATGACGCCGTCTGCAGCGCGGGGCGTATTGGATTCGATTCTCTGGAAACCGGAATTTCAGTGGTATGTCAGGCGGATTCTCGTGCTCAATCCGGTGCGGTTTATGTCCGTCAAGCGGAATGAAATCAAATCGAAACAGGGTAAAAGCCCAATTGTTGTAGATGAGGTTCTTGCTTCCGGCAAACCCAAAAACCGGGTCCAGCGCAATAGCGTGATATTGCGGGAGGTTTCCTACATCATTGAAGCTTCGATCTTTATGAAGGGTGTCACTGATAGGTTTAAGTTCGACAAGTATGTTGGCATGACGGAAAAGAAAGAGGGGATGTTTCCCCGACGAGTCCAAAAGGGGCAGTGCTGGCGCAGACCATATCTTGGTACTCGCGAGTTTTCTGCCGAGTTCATGTCACCGGAGGGGAATGAACAACCTATACGAGAAACCATTCCCGTCGGCAGCATGCTATTCGACATCTTTTACGATGATAAGGGCAAGCCCCAGCCGCTCTTTTTCGAAGCAGTAATCCGTGACGGGGTGCTGAATTGCGAAGTACCTGAAAACGACCAGATGATGCACTCCTCACATCTACGGCCACCGATAGGAAGCGAAGTCTCCTCTGCCATCTATGAGTTCAACCGGCAGGAAGAGGGGGCCGTATGATTAAAGAATTGAGTGAACTGGGTAAATCTTTGAGGGCTGGCAAGTCTGATGATGTCTGGGTTCATGACGCATTGCGGGACGAAACCATTTCGATGGAATTGGTGATTACTCCAGATGGTGTTTTTCACGGTCTGCAACTTATTGAAGACAAGCCAACCCCCTCTGAGGCAATTACGGCCAAGAAAGGAAAAGCACGTCTATTACTGGACAAACCGGAAGAGGTACTCTGTTTTGGCGGCGATACGTCGAAGAAAAAACATCAATTATTTCTTGAGAAAATTGCACTCTACAAAACCATGGACGAACTGGCACCGGTAATCGTTTTTTACGAAAACAACGAGACTGGAATTGATAAGGCTCTTGCGGAATTCGAGGAGCTTTCTGTAACTGATGACAAGAAAGTTAAAAAGAGGCTTGCTGGTAATATAGGCTTCAGGCTTCATTCCGAACCGTCACGGATACATGAAAAACCTATTGTCCTTCAGGCCGTCGTTGACAGATATGAGGCTACACAACAGGAACAATTGGCCTCCAGCACAAAGAAGTGCTCCGTCTGTGGCAAAACAGATTACCCGGTTGAAGACATTCCTCATGGCATGATCAAAAAAGTACCGGATGGTCAAACGGCTGGCTGCGCACTTATTTCCTACAACGAAAATGCCTTTGAATCGTATGCGTTGAAAGGCAATAACAATTCATCAATCTGCACCAACTGCGCAAAGACCTATGTGGAGGGGTTAAACTGGCTCCTGTCCTCAGGGAACGAAATCGCCGTAACGGATAAGAAAGGGAAAACTAAGGCTCAATTTCGCTATTCCAATCGGAGAAATTTCGGTTCGGATACCGCCATGGTCTTCTGGACCCGCAACAATCAGGCGATGGATGAAATTGATCTGCTTGATTCGCCGTCTGCCACTGAAGTTGCCATCATGCTTGAGTCATTGGCCTCCGGAACGGAAACAGCTGCCCGCTACTTGGAGCCTGAGCGTTTTTACTCATGCACGCTTTCCGGCGCAGCCGCTCGCATTGCTGTACGGGACTGGATCGAAACCAGCCTGGGTGAATTCCGGGCATCAATTGCTCAATGGTTTAAAGACATCGCTATCGGAACATATGACTTTGACTTGAAAAAAATAAACACTAATTACGCATCGTTATACTCACTGGCGCGAAGCTGCCAGCGGCAGCGAATGAAGAGCGACGGCACCTATGAGTATGACAAGGATGATGCCGCAACTGCCCGGGTTGCGGTCGCACTCTGGAAAGCCGCATTGCACAAGGCGACAATCCCGATCTGGATTTTGTCAAAGGCTCTTCAGCGAGCACGTTATGATGTTAGCGCAGAACGTGCTTCTCTCATCAAACTGATTTTGAATCGAAATCCTAAAGGAGGAGGCTCGATGATAACGGAAAACAATGTTGAAGGGAAAAAGCCGATTGCCTACGTCTGCGGGCAAATTTTCGCGAAACTGGAGCACGTCCAGTACAAGGCGCTTGGAGACAGAAATGCGGGCATCCGGGAGAAATATTTCACCTATGCCATGACAACACCGGCAGCAGCTTTTGGCAGATTGTTCAATCTGAACTCCAAGCACCTGACCAAGCTGAAGAGTGAGCAACCGGGAACAGCCATCAACCTTGATAAAGAGCTGCAAACATTGTGTGGTGAGATTGATATTCTGAAGTTTCCGCAACAGTTTCTATTGGAAGAACAGGGGCAATTCGCCATTGGTTATTATCATCAAAAACAGGCCCAGTTTGCGGGATCAAACAAATAAAGGAGATTGGAACCATGAGTGACGCAATCAAAAACCGGTATGACTTTGTATTTTTCTTCGACGTCAAAGACGGCAACCCCAATGGTGACCCGGACCAGGTCAATCTTCCCAGGGCTGATGCGGAAGACCAGAAAGGCCTGGTTACGGATGTCTGTATCAAACGCAAGGTTAGAAATTATGTGATGCTGGAAAAGAACCTTGAAGATGGATTCGATATCTTCATTCGCCAGGGGCAAGTGTTGAACTCGGTTATTGACAAGGCTGCGGGCGAAAATATCCGTGACCGGCAGGTCAACCTTGCCAAGCAGTATTTTGACATCAGAACATTCGGGGCTGTCCTTGCTACGGGTGATAAAGGTGCAGGAACGATCAGGGGGCCGGTACAGTTTACATTTTCTAGGTCAGAGGACCGCATATTCCAGGCCGAGCACTCTATTACGCGTTGCGCGGTTACCACAGAAGAGGACGCAAAAAAACAAGAAAGTCGGGAATATGCCTCCACTTTTGGCAGAAAGACCACCGTTCCTTATGCCCTGTACCGCATGCACGGATTTGTCTCGGCTGTTGACGCTGCAAAAACACAATTTTCTAAAGAGGATCTTACCCTTCTCTGGAAGTCTCTTATCAACGCCTTCGAACACGACCGGGCTGCGGCGCGTGGTGAGATGAACCCGCGGAAACTGGTTATCTTCAAGCATACTGGTCATTTGGGTAACGAACTTTCCGGCAGATTGTTTGACCGGGTGACGGTGGCAAAGAAGTCTGACTTACCACGCAGCAAGGATGACTACCAAATAGATGTCAACAAGGAACAATTGCCATCGGGAATTGAGGTCAAGGTGTGGCCGGAAGAATCGGTGTATTAAACCTCGGTGTCTGAAATGTGGGGATAAGTGAAATATGAAAATTAGCGCACTCGGCAACGCCCCCGCCCACAAGCTCTTCGACCTGATCGACATCAAGCGCAACGCCCGCACCGAAGGGCCGGCGCGGTCGTTCAAGGATTATGACGTAACGGTCGGCACGGCGTCGGCCGGGGTGGAGGTTATCGAGAAGTTGTAGTGCAATCTCCCCTGGCCCCTCTTTGTCAAAGAGGGGTAATTAAGCAAGCCCCCCTGTGCCCCTTTTTCAAAGGGGACACAGAGGGATTACCCTTCCCCTTAGAAAAATGGAGAGCGAGGGGGATTTGAAGTCCGTTGACAATATACCTGTAATGGGGATAATTTATGGTATGGCGAGTCGAACTGACTGCGCGGACAATGAAGCAGCAACGCAAGTTGCCGCAACGGGTCAGGGAGGTGCTGTTTCAGCTGATTCGGGATATCGAAGCGGCCGGGCCGGTGCGTGGTGACTGGCCCAATTATTCGAAGTTGGCGGCGGGTGAACATCACTGCCATCTGAAAAAAGGGCAGCCGACCTATGTGGCGGTTTGGCGAGAAAGTAAAGGAACTATACGACTGGTGGAGATTGTCTATGCCGGAACCCACGAAAAAGCACCCTACTGATGATGTGATCAATCTGCGACTGCGAGTTCATCGTTGCAATGCCGACAGGATCAAGCGTTATGCCGATGCCCTCGAAGGGGAGGAACAGACCTTCACCGTGGCCGAAGCGTTCGCCGATTTGCTTGAACAGGAACCGCAAATCGCCCTGCGCGCCTATCGCCACCGCGAAAACCTGACCCAGTTACAGTTGGCAGAACGGACCGACATCCCTCAGCATCACATCAGTGAGATGGAAAACGGCAAGCGCAGTATCGGCAAAGAGCGGGCGAAACGTCTGGCGGCTGCGCTCAATTGTAATTACCGGAGGCTCTTGTAGTGTCTGAAGAAGGGGCTGCTATGTACGACGAAGCCGACTACATCATGCTCTCGGCCTTGCAGCACTATCAGTTCTGCCCGCGCCAGTGCGCCCTGATCCATATTGAACAGCAGTGGGCGGAAAACCTCTTTACGGCGCAAGGCAAGGTGCTGCACGAGCGTGCCGATAGCAACAAAAGCGAATGGCAGGGCGATGTGCGTATTGTGCGTAGTCTGCCTCTCTGTTCACGCCAGTACGGTTTGAGCGGTCAGGCCGATGTGGTGGAATTTCATCCCGCCGGCAGCGTCTATCCGGTGGAATACAAACGCGGAAAGCCGAAATCGGATCGCTGTGACGAGGTACAGCTTTGTGCCCAGGCCCTGTGTCTGGAGGAGATGTTGACGCTGCAAATAAACCGGGGTGCGCTTTATTATGGGCAAAAACGTCGCCGTACAGAGGTGGCTTTCGATGACGGACTGCGTGGGCTGACCTTGGAAATCATAAATAAAACCCATGCGTTAATCGGGGCTGGACGAACGCCTGGGGCCGTTTATGCAAAGAAGTGCGACAGCTGTTCGCTCTTTTCGATCTGCCTGCCGCAGAGCTGTGCCGACAGGCGCAAGGTTGGGCCGTATCTGTCGCGCATGCTCAAGGGGGACACATGAGAAAAATGCTTAACACCCTGTATGTCACCACCCAGGGGGCCTATCTGCATAAAGAAGGGGAGACGGTGGTCGTTAAAATCGAGCACGAAAATCGGCTACGTCTGCCGATTCACACTTTGAGTTCCATCGTCTGTTTCGGCCAGGTCAGCTGCAGCCCGTATCTGCTCGGCCACTGTGCCGAAAAGGATGTCGCTGTCAGCTTCATGTCCGAATACGGCAAGTTTCTGGCGCGGTTGCAGGGGCCGGTATCGGGTAACGTGTTGCTGCGCCGCGAGCAGTATCGGCGCGCCGATTGCGATGCGTCAACGGCGCGTCTGGCGCGGATGTTCGTGCTTGGCAAGGTTGCCAATGCGCGGCGGATTATTCATCGGGCGACGCGTGACCACAGCGACAGAGTTGCCGCAACTGGCATGGATCAAATTTGTCAGCTGCTGGCGCGTTATACCGAACGTCTGCTGCAGGAAGATCAGCTCGACAGCATCCGCGGCATTGAAGGGCGCACGGCGCGGGATTATTTTGATCAGTTTAATCATCTGATAGTCGCCCAGAAGGAAGATTTCGTTTTCAAGGGTCGCAATCGGCGGCCGCCCCTTGATCGGGTCAATTGCCTGCTGTCTTTTGTTTACAGCCTGCTGCATCACGATGCCCGTTCGGCCCTCGAAACTGTCGGGCTCGACCCGGCGGTTGGTTATCTGCATCGCGACCGGCCGGGGCGCATGGGACTGGCACTTGACCTGATGGAAGAGTTTCGCCCCATGCTAGCGGATCGGCTGGTACTGTCACTCATCAATCTCGGGCAGGTCAAAAAGAAGGGCTTCACGATCACCGAATCGGGTGCGGTGAGAATGGATGACGAGACGCGCAAAACCCTGCTGGTTGCGTATCAAAAGCGCAAGCAGGAAGAGATAGAGCACCCCTTTCTGCAGGAAAAAGTTCCGGTGGGGATGTTGCTTCTGGCTCAGGCGCAGCTGCTGGCGCGTCATTTGCGTGGGGATCTGGATGACTATCCGCCTTTTTTGTGGAGATAAGCCATGATGGTGCTGGTCAGTTACGATGTTTCGACCATGGATCGCACTGGGGCAAGAAGGCTGCGGCGGGTCGCCAAAATCTGCCAGAACCATGGTCAACGGGTGCAGTATTCGGTATTCGAATGCTTGGTCGATCCGGCCCAATGGACCATGATGCGCCAGCAGTTGGTCGAAGTGATTGATGTGGCGCAAGACAGTCTGCGGTTCTATTTTCTTGGGGCAAATTGGCAAAAGCGTGTTGAGCATGTTGGTGCCAAAGAGGCTCTGGATCAGGAGGGGCCGCTCATCGTGTAGCGAACCTCAAGGGGTTGTGATTTTCCCAGGAGATTCGCGCAACTGTAACTTCTTGAAAAGTATGGATAAATAAGAATGGATTCTTTTGTTTGAAGAATTTACGGCGACTTGAAAGGAGGCTCGCAAATAGCCGTAAAAAAACAGAGTAGAATCATGCTGTTATCAGCATGCAGTCGCCCCCTGCGCGGGGGGCGTGGATTGAAACACATTGATGGTTGCCATATCGTGTCTCCTTCACAGTCGCCCCCTGCGCGGGGGGCGTGGATTGAAACTCAGGTCAGCTCGACCAATATCGCCGGCCTGTCCAGTCGCCCCCTGCGCGGGGGGCGTGGATTGAAACCCTGCGCAATCATGTGGACGACCATGTCGAAAACCGTCGCCCCCTGCGCGGGGGGCGTGGATTGAAACACAACAATATGCGCCTGGCGCGTCCCCACCTGGAGTCGCCCCCTGCGC
>JAACTI010000382.1 GCA_009993495.1 Deltaproteobacteria bacterium
AATTCGGTGCCATCCCCAGGGGAAAAACCTGCGCATCCTCGCCATGAGTGGTGTCTATCGCCGTGAACAGGATGGCTTGGAGGCAATTCGTGCTGGTGCCGATGATTTTTTGAACAAATCTTTTCGTCCCGAAGAGTTGCGCGCCCGCGTCAGAAAATTTTTACCTTGAACCCAGCTGCTCGCCCCACCACAGATTTCTGCGGTGAAACTGATAATTGGTAACCGTTCAGCGGCCTCTTTTCCTCCCACCCCCATACCCTGGCCCAGATGCATTCGGCCCTGAAGCTTCGCTATCGCCGTTTGGGGGACGGAAACCCCTTCCATCGCTGCTTTGAAATTGGGGTGGTCACGAATTGTAAAATTTTTCATATTTCAAAAATCATCAATAATCCAAGTGATTTAGAACAACACCTGTGTTCTTGACACGGTTTGTTTCCCTGCTAGACTTGAGGTGTAAATAACCACAAAAACATCCCGTTTCAGAGGCCTCGATGAAGAAGATTTTGATTGTCGACGATGAAGAAAACGCGCGCATCGGCCTGAGTAAATTATTGGGGCAGGAGGGTTACCAGGTCGATGCGGTTGCCAACGGAAGCGAAGCGCTGAATTTCCTCAGTCGGGGGCAGGTCAGCCTGGTGATTACCGATATCAATATGCCTAAAATGGACGGTTTGACTTTTCTGCGTGAGCTTAAGCGTAAATATCCCGGCACTGATGTTATTATGATCACGGCTTATGGTGGCGTTGAATCCTATCTCGAAGCTATCAATCATGGCGCTTTTGAATATTTGAACAAGCCGGTTAAACTGGAGGAATTAAAATCGGTGATGAAAAAGATATTTCAAAACCACCCCTGTACCTAAGGGATCAGCCCTTGGGAGAAAGGTTGAAGATGAACACGTTTAAAAAAATACTGGTCGCAATTGATTTTTCAGAAAGTTCCGACAAGGCTTTCCGTACCGCACTTTTTATGGCGCGCACCTTTGAGGCACATTTGCTGCTGCTGCACGTTATCAATGAACCGGTTGATATGCGCGGTTTTTATGTTCCTCATATCTCATTTGACCGCCTGGAAGAAGAAATCGCTGAAGGAGCAGGCAAGCTGATGGCACAATTTTGCAAAAATAATTTGGAAGGTGTCAGCGACTACGAAACCCTGATCGTTAGCGGTATTCCTTATCAGGAAATTATCCAGGTTGCGGCCCAGAAGGATGCCGATTTGATTGTGATGGGAACCCATGGGCGCACCGGGCTTGATCACGTATTATTTGGCAGCACTGCCGAAAAAGTTGTGCGCAAATCGCCCTTGCCGGTATTGACTGTGCGTCTGGCAGACGCCTGAGGCTGCTTCGCGATTCGGAAAAAAGGCAGCTCTAAAGCACAGAAAATGTGAGGCCGCCATGAAACGGGGGCTTGGACCGTAACTACGGAGCGGAATAATTTTTTAAAAGCAGCCTTATGGCTGCTTTTTTTATGCGGGCAAGCGCTTGTCATTCGGTAGATGCTCGGGCTATCCTTGCCGGGTTTTGGACGCTTGCCCTGGAGTTTTCTGGATGTTTAAAGAGAAAAACAGCCCCTTTGCCGGTGAAAAAATTCTGGTGGTTGATGATGAAGAAGTCATTGTCGAATTGACCTCATTGTTGCTGCATGGTCGCGGCTTCGCGGTCGTGACTGCGGCCAACG
This sequence comes from Deltaproteobacteria bacterium, assembly GCA_009993495.1. Classification (GTDB taxonomy): domain Bacteria; phylum Desulfobacterota; class Desulfuromonadia; order Desulfuromonadales; family Geopsychrobacteraceae; genus Geopsychrobacter. The sequence continues at coordinate 1,684 of JAACTI010000382.1, forward strand.
GTCAAGAATGTCTGGCAAAAATCGAACAGGAGCGACCTGCGGTCGTGCTGCTTGATTACATGATGCCGGTCATGGATGGGGAAACGGCCCTTAAACAGATCAAACGTCAGTACCCTGATATCTACGTTATTATGTTTACCGGCAAGGGCAACGAAGAAGTGGCGGTGCGCTTGATGAAGGCGGGCGCGATTGACTACATGCAAAAGCCCTACGCGAATAACAGTTTACTCGAACGGGTTGACAACGTTTTGCAGATGCGCCAGTTCGAACTGGCAAATCGTCGTCTGCAACAGGAAAAA
>JAACTI010000383.1 GCA_009993495.1 Deltaproteobacteria bacterium
TGCACCCGGATAGTAGCCGGCGTGATCGTTGGGGTGGATAATCACAGAACAACAGGGAATTCCCGCGGCCCGGCAGAATTTTTCGGTCGCACCCGTCATGCCCACATCCAGATCAAAAACCTTGGCAATGGCGGTTCCCAGCGTGCCCTTGTAGTGTCCAGCCAGCTTGCCGCTCATGTTGCCGGCGACAATTCGACCCTGTTTGTTGGCCGGCCCGGCCAGGGGAATGGCGGTTTGCTGACCCGATATCGGGTGGGTGACTTCGATGGCATCACCGGCGGCGAAGACATGCTCAGCGCTGGTTTGCAACTGGTCATCAACCAGGATATGCCCCCGTGCGCCAAGGGCGATGCCCGCATCGGCAAGAAATGCGGTGTTGGGTTTAACCCCGATAGAGAAGATCACCAGCTCGGCATCGATAATTCCACCACTTTGAAGCTGAGCCCTGACTCCGCCTGACGCCTTGTCAGCAATGGCTGTCACTGCATCTTCCAGATGGAGTTCGACCCCGTGCCTGCCCAGCTCCTGATGCACCAGCGCGGCCATCTCAAGGTCGAGGAGGTTCATCGCCTGTTTGGCCATTTCGACAATAACCACCCGAATGCCGCGCGCCTGGAGACATTCCGCCATTTCCAGGCCAATGAAACCCGCACCTACCAGTAAAGCAGTTTTGACATTTCCCTGGTCGACCATCGCTTTAAGGGCATCGGTATCGGGAATCGTCCACAATGTCCGTACCGCTGGATGATCGCCGCCCGGAAGCGTGGGTTTAACTGGCGACCCCCCCGGGGTTAACAGCAGTCGATCATAGGTTTCGTCATATTCCCTGCCGGTTTGTAAGTTTTTCACCCGGATCAGCTTGCGTGATGTATCGACCGCCAGCACCTCATTTCGGATGCGAACATCAACGTTAAAGCGTGCCCGAAAGGCTTCCGGGGTTTGAACCAGAAGTTTCTGGCGTTCGGTTATGACGTCGCCAATATAATAGGGCAGGCCGCAATTGGCATAAGAGACATGCTCCCCCCGTTCAAAGACCACAATTTCCCCGGTTTCATCCAGCCGCCGCAACCGCGCCGCCGCTGACATCCCCGCCGCCACACCACCAACAATGATATATTTGAGCATAATACCTCCAAGCCAAGAATATTTTTGTGCTTATATAGAGAAATTCATATTAAGTCAAATATTCGCTGGCGCGCCCGGCGTTCGCAATGGAGGCGGAAAGCATAGCATTTAAGTCTGTTGCAAAGCCCACAGCAGGAAATTTGCACTTTCGGCGAAGTCCGCTCCGACGGCGCCGACGGCATCGCCTGCTGGTTCATTGATACTGATTACAACGAAGAGAGCTTCTTCGTTCGCCACGCCTATTTGGTGATGAGGTGATAAAGGTATTTCGGGTTTGACATTTCTTTCAATTAGCCGAACTTGAACCCTTCAATTAGCCGACATCTTGACTTACAATTGGCCGCATGACTAACCAGAGCCTCTACCCTCGTTTATTACTTCCTCGTCTGACCGAGGCCCTGGCGGATACGCCCGTTGTGCTGATCCACGGTCCACGCCAATGTGGCAAAACCACTCTGGCGCGTATGTTGGGCGATGCCGCCGGTTATGCTTCCACTCAGCGACGGTGACATCGGTCGATTTTCGCGGGCTGCGCAAGCTTAAAGAAGGGGTAGGAAAACGGTTCGCCATGGGGGTGGTGCTGTACGATGGTGAAGCGACCGCGTCGTTTGGTGATGGCCTGTTCGCTGTGCCGATACGCAGTCTCTGGGAGATAACATGAGCGAATTTCCCATCGCCGACACCTTCACCGACAGCCTCGGCAAGCTGACCGGTGACGAACAAAAGACAGTCAAAACTACCGCTTTCGAGTCTGGAGCAAGAGCGGGAACAACTTTACAAACAATTGCAAGAAACGGGGGATTTCAG
>JAACTI010000169.1 GCA_009993495.1 Deltaproteobacteria bacterium
TGAACCGCTACCGAAAGCGCTTCAATCAGCCCCAATCTATGGTCGAAACCCTGAGCCAGTTAGTGAGCGAACTTAAACTGGAAGCCGAACTCTACCGCCAGGAAACCGATCCCCAAAAAGCCCGGCGCCGCATAGAAAATCAGGCCGAAGTTGTCAACGCCATGGGCGCCTACCTGGAACGCGAGCCGGAACCCTCGCTGGCTGGTTTTCTGGAACGGGTTTCACTGCTGGATAATGATCAGATCGGTCGCCATGACAAGGAGAAAAAACTGGCGCAAAACGCAGTGACCCTGATGAGCCTGCATTCGAGTAAGGGGCTGGAGTTTCCGGTGGTTTTTCTGGTGGGAATGGAGGAAGAGAGCCTGCCCCATAAGAAATCAATTTACGAAACCTTCGACATTGATGAGGAACGACGCCTGTGTTACGTCGGCATGACCCGCGCGCGCGTACAACTGGTGCTGCTCGGGGCCCGGAAACGCCGCCGTTACGGCAGCCTGTCGCAGCGCGACCCCAGTCGCTTCCTGGCCGAGATCCCCGCCGACACCCTGCTGCGCCTCAGCAGTGAAGTACCGCGTGAAACCAGCGAAGCCGAAAAAGAGCAACTGGCCAACAGTTTTTTCGCCGGCATCAGCAATTTGCTGGGCGGCAAATGAGGGGTCAGGGGGTTACGCCTCACCTTCCACGGAGGGAGGCTCCAGACAAGCGGCCAGGGTTTCGGCCAGGTCGCTGAAAATATCGGGCTTGCCAATGACTTTGAAAATACCGGCGGTGGCAAGATCAACGTTTTCAAGCTGCCGGAGCTGTCCCGTACAAAGAATAATCGGCAGATCAGGACAAGAAACCCTGGCCTTTGCCGCCAGCTCCAGCCCCGTCAGTTCGGGCATGGTTTGATCGGTAATCAGCGCCGCAAAAAGTTGGGGTTGACGCTCAATTATGGTCAAGGCCTCCAGGCTGCTGGTGGTGGTTTCGACCTGGTAACCAAGATTTTCAAGAAATTCGCGGCCAATGTTAATCAGACTTTTCTCGTCATCGACCAACAGGACCCACTGACCCGCGCCTCGTGGGCGCGCAGCCCGTGCAGGGGTTTTGGCCTGGGGCGCGGCAGGGTCTTTAATCAATGGCAGCAACACCTCAAACGAGGTTCCCTTCCCCGGCTCCGAGCTGACATCAATTGTCCCTCCCAGCTTCAACACCGTGGTTTTCACCACCGACAGCCCCAGCCCGGTGCCTTCATGCTGATCCTTGGTGGTGAAATAGGGCTCGAAAATATGGGACAGCAGATCTTTATCCATGCCGGTTCCGGTATCACTTACGCGAAGAAACAGAAAATCGCCGGTTCCCTGGGTTTGCACCTTGGTAGAACAACAGCGGCTGACTTCAATGGTGAGGATGCCCGTGGATCCGCACATGGCATGCACACCGTTGGTGGCCAGGTTCATGAGAATTTGATGAACCCGCGTCACGTCAGCATCAATCCACAACCGTTCAGGCGTCAATCGTTCGACCATTTGAATGGAGGTGGGAATCCCAGCGCGCAGCAATTTCAGGCATTCTTTAATCAACGGCACCGCCAGCAGCGGGTGGGGTTCTTCCCGCGATTTACGGCTGAAAGAAAGAATCTGCCCGGCCAGATCTTTGGCGCGGTTGGCCGAGGTCAAAATGCGATCGACGCGATCATAGTTTTTGCTGTCAACCGGAAAACTGTCTTGTAAGAGTTGGGCAAACCCCAGAATAGGCGTGAGAATATTATTGAAGTCGTGGGCAATGCCCCCCGCCATGGTGCCAATGGCCTCCATTTTTTGCGACTGGCGCAACTGTTCGAGCAATTGATGTTTTTCAGCTTCCATCGCAACACGCCTGCTGACATCGGTGATCAGCAGGGCAATATGCCGGCAGTGCTCCATTTCGAAGGCCGACGAGGAAATTTCGATGGGCAGCTTTTGGCCGTTTTTGTGCCGCACCTTCAGTTCACGCGGCAAGTGCTCCTTGGCGGGGGCCGCGCCACTGGCAAGAGCACAAATCTCCTTGAAGCCTTCAAGGTTCTGCTCGGGCAGAATCACATCCCTCAGCTTCTGCCCCAGAGCTTCCGCGGCGGAATAACCAAACATCTGCTCTGCCGCTGGATTCCAGTAGCTGATCCGCTCTTGGTCGCTAAGCAGAATAATTGCCATCGGGGCGGTCTGGGTAATGGCCTGATAGCGCTTTTCGCTGGCATGAAGGTTTTCAACCGCAAGCTTAAGGGGGGTAATATCACTCAGGGTGCCGACAAAACCCTCACAACGACCTTCAGACCACAGGGGTGTGGCCTCCCCCATCAGCCAGAGGCGCTGGTTGTTGGCCACCTGAACCAGAAATTCCTGATGAAAAGAGGTGCAATCATTGAGGGTGTCGCGCCAGGTCGCACGCAGGTTTTCAGCCTGGGACGGGTGGACATTGTCAAGCCAGTCAGTTGTGCCCAGTTCATGGCCCAGCAAACCCAGCAGGGTACGCGTGCGCTGATTGTACCAAACCAAGCGCCCGGCGGCATCGGCACGGAACAAGCCTACCGGCGAAATCGCCGTGACTGAAGAAACAAACTGATTGCGTTCTGCTAAGTTTTGCTGCAATTGCAACCGACTGTTCCATAAACGATTCAGTTCTTTGGCCAGCAGCCCAAGTTCGTCATCCTGATGAAAATCAGCAACCTTAAGGGACAAAGGCGAATCGGGCTGCTTCTTGACCTGCTCCAACTGACGGGTCAGTGCCGCCACCTGGCGGGCAAACAGGGCATACATCAGCCCTTGAAAGAGCAGCACCAGGGCAAGACAGATAAAAAAATTCGTGATGAAAAAATCAATAAAATCACGCGTAGCAAACCAGCGACCCACCAAGGTAGTCGGGTTGTTATGAATATAAAATTCCCAACAACTGACACCAGCCCCCAACAGCAGGGCGAACAGGCTGACAATAAGAAATTGTTTACGAAAAAGACTGATGAAGTTGGTTTTTGCCACAGCATTTTCCCCCAAAGCAGTGAGTCATAGGCATTCCCTCAGGGAAACGGGGAGACAACCCGATTGAAAATTCCGGTAACAATCCGTTACTCAGCTCTTTGCTTGTCGCGTCAGTTCCTGGTCAATCAGCCAGCGAGCAATACTGCGTCGTGGCGGCAGCTGTGGCAACTGGTCGCGTTTGAACCAGCCACCTTCGGCAAGCTCGGTTTTTTGCAGGCAGATATCACCACTGACATAATCGGCACAAAAACCGCTCATCAACTGGCTGGGAAAAGGCCAGCTCTGGCTGCCTTGATAGCAGATATTCCCGATGCGAATCCCGGTTTCTTCGAAGACTTCGCGCGCAGCGGTTTGTTCCAGATTTTCTCCAAATTCGACAAACCCCGCAACCAAGCCGTAGCGCCCGGCGACCCATTCGGGCTTGCGCACCAACAGCAGCTCATCCTCTCGGCGCACCAGCACAATCGCACAGGGGTGAATGCGCGGATAATGGCTGGCGGCGCAATGGGGGCATTTTTTGCCCCATTCCCCATGAATACGTTGCAGGGGCGCGGCGCAGTTATCACAAAACCGACTGCTTTTCTCCCAATGAAGAATGGCGTTACCCAAACCGCCCAGGGACAAAAGCGCCAACGACATGCCGGGCTCGGCAGCGAGCATATTGAGGGCACGCAAGCCCTTCGGCAGCGGCATATCACGCGGAACCGCCAGCAAACGACAAGGGCGTTGCCGCCACTGGCCAATGTAAACCCCGGGCCCGCAAAGATCGGGCGACAGGGGGCAGGCTCCCCGAGGTAAGGCAGGGGAATCATCGGTGACCAGCACGCGGGTGCCTTGCAGCATTAACCAGTAACCCTCGTCAGGCAGCTCGTCCGTCGGCGGTCGCAGGTGAAAATCCGTCTCCAGCGCGGCGCGATTAAAGGGCAGTTGCTCACAGTTGAGATAAGATTGCGGCAGCGCAAACATCATTGAACCGCCAAACGGTACCGATACGCCTGGAGGGCAATCAAGGTTTTCGCATCACTAATTTCACCGGCATCGACGAGGGCGAAGGCTTGCGCGGGGGCGAGGCTGACCAGTTCGATAAATTCATGCTCTTCGTGAGCCGTGGGGGTCACTTCCAGCTCCGTTGCCAGAAAAATAAAAATTTTTTCGCGACAAAATCCAACGGTGCTGTAAACTTCGGCCAGCAACGCAATTTGGGCCGCCTTGCGACCAATCTCTTCTTGCAGTTCGCGGCGGATGGAAGTTGCAGGATCTTCGCCCGGCTCCAGACGCCCGGCCGGGATTTCAAGCATTGTGCCACGAACCGCCGGGCGAAACTGACGGATCAGCAGCAACTGTCCCGCGTGATCTACCGGCAGGGCCGCCGCTCCGCCGGGGTGGTGAATGATTTCAAAACAGGCCTCACGGCCATCGGGCAGGCGATGGGTTTCACGCGCCAGATCGAGAATTTTTCCGTGATACGCTATTTCTTTGCTGAGCAGCGACATAAATTCTCCACCATAGGGGCTAAGTCAGTCTAGCGGCTGCGCGGTGACGGAGCAAGCCTCACGGCACGACATTTTGTATATTTTTTCAAACGCACTGGAATTTCAACATTTTGTTGGTAAGCTCTCATAACGGCTTGCGTCTACGCCACCTGGCAAGCAGGAGAAGATCCATGGCAAATAAATTCCAGAACATCACCTACGATATCAATAACCTGCCCAGTTTGCCTTTTATTGCGACGCGCATGGTGGAATTGCTGAACGCGCCGACATCCTCGGCAGACGAGATGGCCCAGGTCATCTCCGCCGACCCGTCCATTTCAGCGCGGGTGCTGCAAATTGCCAATTCCTCTTTTTATTCCATGGCGCGCCAGGTCAAAACTCTGTCGACGGCCATTGTTGTTCTCGGTGAAAAAACCCTGAAAAATCTGGTGTTGGCCGCCAGTTTGCGCGGCATGCAGAAAAAATTCGGCCCCCCCGAGCAGCTGTTGTGGGAAGACACCATGACCTGTGCTCTGGGGGCGCGTTTTCTGGCGTACAACCTGAAAGTTATCGACCCCGAAGAAGCCTTTATTGCCGGGCTCTTCCGGCATGTAGGCCGCGTCGTCTTCAACAATCAACAGGGCGATATCTATGCCCCTATCCTGCTGCACAAACCCTACAATGAAAGCGATTTAAACGCGCGCGAAAAGAAGCAGTTTGGCGTTGAACATACCACCCTGGGAGCCGCAGTTATCGAACAGTGGAATCTGTCTGACATCATTTCCCTGACGACGCTTCACCACCACGACGACAAGCTTAACGCCATTGAAGATGATGAAACTCGTACTCTGACCGCCATCGTCAATCTGGCGAGCGAATTCCCGTTGCTGCTCGGACTCTTCGGATCGCCTCCCGACTGTGATCTGACCGAGTGGCCGGGGGCACAGGCCTTGAAGATCGACCAGGAGCAGATGGCGAAACTTTTGAAAAATTTTCGCCAGGTGTTTAATGAAAACCGCGAAAATTTTTTGGCTTAATGGGGGCATGCGATGGATCCGGCCAAGAACTACAGCCTTCCCACCCCACTTCTTCTGCCCAACGACATTGGGCTCCTGTGGCAGCATGCCCCCATCGCCCTCGCCAGTCTGGCCGCAGACGGTCGGATTAGGGCGGCCAATCAGCGGTGGTGCGATTTTACCGGCCAACAGAATTTCCCCTTGGCCGTCGACCGGGTTGTCCACGCGAGCCAGCTTGCGGCCCTGCGGCAGATGCTGCTGGATGTGAGCCTGAATTATCGCCAGGGGAATTTAGAGCTGCAACTGCACCGCAAAGATGGAGAATATCGCTGGTTTCAGCTGCGGTGTCTGCCCCTGAACGACACCTCAGACAGCTGTCTGACGGCGGCCTTTTATGAAATGACCGATGCCGGCATGGCCGAAGAGCAGCTGATTGCAATCAACGCCAGCTTGCAGGTGCTGGTCAATGAACAGACCCGTCACCTCCAAGACGTCAATCAACAACTGCAGGAGACCCAGTCGAAAATTCTGCAAAGCGAAAAAATGGCCTCCATTGGTCTGCTGGCGGCCGGCGTTGCCCACGAAATCAACAACCCCCTCGGTTTTATCAATAGCAATCTCAACAGTCTTGAACGTTATTTGAAAAAAATTCGTACCTACATCAAACTGCAAACCCAGGTGCTCCACCAAGGCGCGAACGCCGAACAACTTGCAGAATTGCAGCAGCAGCGCCGCCAGCTGAAACTCGACCTGGTGCTCGACGATGCCGGTGATCTGATTTCGGAATCCCTTGAAGGCACCAGTCGCGTACAAAAAATCGTTCTCGATCTCAAAAGTTTTTCGCGGCTTGATAAAGGAGATGAGCAGGCGATTAATCTCAATGAGTGTCTGGAAACCACCATTGGCATTGCCTGGAACGAGTTGAAATACAAGGTTGATCTCGAAAAAAATTATGGCGCCCTTGAGCCCCTTTATTGTCTGCCTCAACAATTGAACCAGGTTTTTTTGAATATTCTCATAAATGCCGTTCAAGCGATTGATAAGCAGGGGAAAATTCTGATAAAAACCTGGCAGGCAGAAAATAAACAATACGTGTCGATTACCGACAACGGCTGCGGCATGCCCGCCGAGGTCTGCGCGCAAATTTTTGAACCCTTTTTTACCACCAAAAAAATGGGCCAGGGTACCGGGCTGGGGTTAAGTATCAGCTACGATGTCATAAAAAAACACGGCGGCGAAATCACGGTCAACAGCCAGGTGGGCCGGGGTACAACCTTTACCCTTTGCCTGCCCTGCCGCGAGAAAGGCGCTCTCCATGTCTGAGCTGATCCAAATTCTGTGTGTCGATGATGAACCCAATATTCTCAAAGCCCTGCGGCGATTATTTATGGACGAAGACAACTATGAGGTTTTCCTCGCCGAATCGGGTGAAGCGGGGCTAAAGGTTCTGCAACAACATGAGGATCTGCGCCTGGTTATTTCCGATTACCGGATGCCGGGCATGAACGGGGTTGAGTTTCTGAGCCAGGTGTACGAAAACTGGCCCGATACCCTGCGCATTGTCCTTTCGGGCTATGCCGATACCGCCGCCGTAGTCGAAGCCATCAACCTGGGGCGTATTTACAAGTTTATCCCCAAACCCTGGAACGATGAAGACCTGCTCAGCACCGTGCGAGTGGCCTTGCAGCATCAGGAATTGAAATATCAAAATGCTCATCTGACTACCGAGCTGAAACACAAAAATGCCGAACTGGAAGAAATTAACGAAACCCTGGAAAAGAAGATTGCCCAGCGCACCGAAGCCCTGGAAATTCGCAACCGGGTGCTGGCCGTCGCCCAGGGGGTGCTGGACGTTTTACCCATCGCCGTTTTCGGCATCGACCCAGAGGGCATGATCGCCCAGTGTAACGACATGGGCCACGCTATCTTCCCGGTTGGCGGCATGGGCCCTTTGGGCAACAGCCGCTGCGATGTTTTTCCTCCAAACCTGAACACCCTGGTGGACAGCCTGGGCTCAGGCACGGACGTCAGTCAAACCTTGAAGATCAAATACACCCAATACCGTGCCGAAGTACGGCGGATCGACAGCTTTAGCGCCAAAGGGCTGGTCGTCGCCCTCATCCCTCAGGAAAGCTGATAGCGATGAACAACCAGCCATCCTCCCCACCAGAAAATATCGCAGATCCAGGCCGGATTCTGCTGGTCGATGACGAGGTCAACATTACCCGGGCTTTGCGTCGTCTGCTCGCCAGCTGCACCGATTACGAAATCCATACCGCAACCTCGGGCAGCGAAGGGCTGGAACTGCTCAAGACCATGCCCGCCTTTGCCCTGATTATTTCTGACCAACGCATGCCGCAAATGACCGGGGTCGAATTTCTCCAACACGCCTGTCAGCTGCATCCTGAAACTATGCGGATTCTCCTCACAGGCTACGCCGACATCAACGCCTCCATCGCCGCCATCAATCAGGGGGCGGTTTATCGCTACCTGAGCAAACCCTGGCAGGATGACGAATTACTCGCGACAATCGATGAAGCAATGAAACATTACCAATTGACCCAGGAAAATAAACGCCTTAACGCCCTGGTTGCGCAGCAGAAAGAAGAACTCGAACAGTGGAATCAACGCCTCAAGCAGCGCGTGATGGAACAAACCAACCAGATTCGCGCCAAAAGTGACAGCCTGGCCGAAAAAAACCAGCGCCTGCGCAACAGTTTTAACGAAACCATCGCTATCATGGCCGGGTTGATTGAAATGCGCGATCGCAAAGTCCCCGGCCATGCGCGCAATGTCGCCGAACTTGTCGCCACCATGGCCGAGGGACTAGGCTTGAAGGGTGACGAAATCAACCGCTGCCGGGCAGCTGCCCAACTGCACGATATTGGCAAAATTGCATTTTCCGATGAACTGCTGCGCATAAACCCGCAGCATCTCGACCCCGGGCAGATGCTCGAATATCGCCAGCACGTCATCCGTGGCCAGGCGGCCATAGATCCGGTTCCCGAGCTGCGCGAACTGGGAGTAATGATTCGCCATCACCATGAAAAATTCGACGGCAGTGGTTTTCCCGATGGTTTAGCAGGCAAAAACATTCCCCTTGGGGCCCGCCTGATTGCCGTTGGCGATTTTTTTGAACGTAAACTCCACGATTTTGTCGAAGCCGCCGCCTATGACGAGGCCCTGCTTGTAATTGAGGCGGAATGGGGCACACGCCTTGATCCCGCGTTGAAAAAAGTTTTTAAAAGCGCGGCGGCCGAGGTTTTCAGTGTAATGGATTTCAGTGCCACCTTTATTGAACGCAAACTTGCGCCTATCGACCTCGAAGAGGGTATGCAGCTGCTGCATAACCTCTACACGGGCACCGGCGTGCTGCTCCTGAAAAAAGGTACCATTTTCACCGCTGAGAACATTGAAGCCATCAACCGGATCTACACCCTTGATCCCTTTGAACGGGACATCAGCGTGCTCATATCCAAAAAGTCTCCCTGAGCATCCTTTGCCTGCTGGGCAAAAGCATTGTTTTGAGGTCGGCTTTTCGATACGGTGAAGAAAATCCTGTATACTGTGAAGAGAACCCTGGAGGAGACGTAGAAAATGAATGTTTTACCGGGTGGTGGCGACGAAAAAATCCTGTACGTTGATGACGAGGAAGGCTTGGCTCTTTTGGGCAAAGAATTTCTCGAAGATCTGGGCTACCAGGTGACCGCCGTAACCAGCGGAAC
>JAACTI010000400.1 GCA_009993495.1 Deltaproteobacteria bacterium
ACGACGCTGAAACGGGAATGGGCGGTGGAGAAGATCAGGTCTCCTCGAGCCAAGAGAAAACTTCCGGTGGTTCTGGATCTTTCGGAGGTACAATCCCTCTTTTTAGTGACGAAGAATCTCAAGCATAAGGCGATCCTGATGATGACGTATTCTTCGGGATTGAGAGCGAGCGAGACAGCAAGCCTTAAGCTAACCGATATCGATAGTAAACGAATGATGGTCAGGGTCAGTCAGGGCAAGGGAGGCAAGGATCGTTACTCCATTTTGTCCCAAACGGCCCTGGAGCATTTGAGGCAATACTGGCACAAATATCGCCCCAGGGAGTGGTGACGGAAATTGGGGACATCCTATATTGCCCCTGTCAAGAGGATAAATTAAAAAATTTTTTAAAATTATATCCTTTTTAAAAACAGCAAGTTAGAAAACGGTTCTGATTTTTGAAACACCCCCTCCTTCCGATCCTATTGCGGATCGACATCTATCTCGACGATTCTCTCGCCCATGACGAACTCTGAATCTAAGCGTTATCAATATCCGGTATGCCGCACGCCGGTGGCCACCTATCATCCCTTATCCAGATTCCAAAGTTCAGCGAGAGGCCCAGCATTGTCCCCAACGAGGTCTCTGACGAGCCTCTACGGTTCATCAACGGGCTCTTCTCGTCGAAAATGAAAAACCTTTTTATTCCGTGATTAGATAAGCCGGATCAAACGCCTCCTTTTTCTTCATCAAGGTCCAGGCAATCAGGAGCATTTTGGCCGATAGCTTTACCAGCATCTTCGTATGAATCCCCTTCTCTTTCTCTCGGCCACGAAGCTTGTTCGTATAGTAGAGCATAAAATCCCGATTCTTCGTCGAGGCAATGAAAGCCGCTTGATACAAGGCATAGCGAAGATCCGCCTTGCCTCTCTTGGAGATCACCGGAGTGGCCTTATCCGAATCCTTTCCACTTCGATCCGCACTGAGGTCTAATCCACCCATCTTCAATACCTGTTTTCCATTCTGAAATCGATCGGGATCTCCTATCGCCCCCAATACCTTGGCCGACACATCAGGACCAAACCCAGGAATCGTCAAAATGTATGGATACGCCGGAAACTGCTTGCACAGACCCAGGATTTTGTCTTCCGTCTCCTTGATCATCTCTCGTATCTGCCTCAGCCCCTCCACCATGACCTTGGCCTCATGCTCCACCCCAGGCACGCCGTCACAACCAATCGACTCTCCCGCCTTCTCCCAGATGACCTCTAATCGTCGTCTCTTCTCCACACGAATCCGTCGGGATGTCACCCGCTCGATAAAGGGGTCAACGTCTAATTGAACAATTTGAGAAGCTGGAAAACACCACCTCACGATCGACAAACCCTCTGCCCCCAACTGCGCATAGTCTCGATCCATCTCTGGGAAATACTGGGCAATCAAATGATTCCGAATCCGAACCTTATAGCCATGCTCTTGTTTCTTGAGCCGCCTCTTCAACGAGAGTAACCCTCGAAGTCCCCTTAACTCCGCCGATGGATGCTCGTAATACAAACATTTCCCCTGCGAGATCAAATCCGCTACATTGGCCGAATCCTTTATATCATGCTTGTCCCACCGCCCATCTAACGTCTCCCGATTCCTCTTCACCGTCACCCCGGAGACCAACACTACCGTCCTCCCTAAACCGATCAAATACTCTCCCAGGGGTTTATGATAATTTGCCGTTGGCTCCATCCCATAGACCACTTTCTTCAATCCATGCTGCACCCGGAGAGCCTCGGCCTGATCCAAAAGTTTTCTGAAACCTTCATGGTCATTGCTAAAGACAAGACGTCTCAAAAGTGTTTTCCCCGTCGCTGTCCCAAAGAAGGCGTAGTGCCGATCTTTCGCTATGTCGATCCCTACAATCAAATACTCCCCCGAATGCCTTACCTCTTGCCTCAGTTGACGAAATTCTTCCAGCCGGTTATGATTGACCTGATCCATTGGAAACCTCCTTTAAGAATTTGAGTTTGGTCGTGCTTACTCTTATCTCTTAACAGGAGGTTT
>JAACTI010000401.1 GCA_009993495.1 Deltaproteobacteria bacterium
GAAGATCGACGAACAGAAAAACTCCCCACAGCAGGGCTGTCGCAATATTGGCGAATAGATAGGGTGGCTTGCGGCGCTGAATACGGTCGGACAAGGCGCCGAGGGTCGGGCCACCGATCGCCCAGGCCAGCAGCATGGTCGAGGTTAAAAGCGCGGCCTGGGAGCGTTCCAACCCGTAAATCTGCGTCAAATAGGGCACCCCCCAAAGACCGGCGAAGGTCAGCAAGGGGGCCGAGGAAAAGCCCGCCGCCAAAAACAACAACCAGGTGTCGCGTACGGCCACGACCTTTTTCAGCGCCTTGCCCGGCGAAATTCCCTGCTGCGGGGTCGCGGTGGCGTGGGCAAAAGATTTGTAGCCGCGTTCACTCGGATCATCGCGCACCACCAACCAGATCAAAATGGCGCCGGCAAAGGTAACCAGGCCGCTGACCAGCATGGAGGCACGCCAGCCGAAGAGGGTGATGGCTTCCGCCAGGGGAACTCCGGCCAGAATCCCGCCGAAGTTGCCGAGAAGTAGAGCGACTCCGGTAATGGTGGCAAAACGATTGGTCGGAAACCAGTGACCAGCCAGTTTCATGCAGGCAACAAACGCCACCGCCACCGACCCACCAACCAGAAAACGCCCCAGATAAGCGAGCCAAATACTTGGCGCCAGAGCAAACAGAACAATGCCAACCGATGCGACCAGCGCAGCCGCGGCGCTCAAACGGCGCGGCCCAATCGCGTCGGCCAGCAAACCACTCGGAATCTGCATGGCGGCATAGGCATAAAAGTAGGTCGCGGATAAATTGCCGAGAACCGCCGCGCCTATACCAAAATCGGTCATCAACTCATTCACCATTACCGCTGGGGCAACGCGCTGAAAAAAGCCGACCAGATAAAGATTAGCCACCAGCCCCCACATGATCCAACCGACCAGGGGCGAAGCGTAACGGTTAGAGATTTTTTCAGAAGACATAAAAACTCCGGGGCAGTGATCCGACAAAAAAGGTCAGCAATCCAGGGTAGATTTGACCGGCGATTAAGCATTACCCTGTGGCAAACGTTTTCTTCGTCGGCGGAGACTAAAGTAGCAGGTTAGGCTGAGCGAATCGGCAAGAACTAGCATAATGCCGGTAGCCTCGTCTACAATCCTCGGCAAAAAAGCGCCCGTCCAGGGGACGGCAGGAAAGAAACGATGAATGCCCCAGGGATTCGACAAACGGATGGTGTGCTTTTTGAAAAATCCTGCGCTGCTCCACAAAGGGAGGGCCAATGAAAATTATTGATTCCGTCGCTGCGGTATTTTGTTGCCAGGGCGAGGTTTTCATGGTGCGACGTCAGGCGTATCTCGACGCCTTTCCCGGCTACGACGCTTTTCCCGGTGGAAAAATTGATCAGAGCGACAGCAGTGACAAGTATCCCAGCCCCCTGCTCAATCAGCTCGATGGGCGGCAAGTGCACGCCCTGGTGCGCGAAATACGCGAGGAACTGGGTTACGATCTGCCCACGGCGATCGCCCAGGGACAGGTCAGCACCATCAAGCTTGTGGCCCGAGCTCAGGCTCCGGCTTTGATACCGGTGCGTTTTCGGCTGTTTTTCTATCGTATCGAGGTTAAAACCCGGCCCGTCTTCCATGTGGATGCAGGCGAAATTGCCGCCGGCACCTGGGCCAGACCACAGCAGCTCCTGGCACAGTTTGCGGCTGGAGATGCGCTGATGGTACCGCCCCTGCGCTGGTTTCTCGAAGAATTGCAGCGCGATCCCCTGGCGGATGATTACGGCGATCTATCGCCACAGTTCGATGAAGACTTGTCTGTGCCGCGCCTCGAACAAGTCAGCGGCCTGCAGATTTTGCCGGTACCAAGTAACAGTATTCCGCCATCTTTGCGCACGAACGCCTTTTTTCTCGGCGATCCGGGCGCACCCCAGGTGCTGGTCGATCCCTCCCCCGCCTCGCTCAAGGTTCTCGAAAAACTGCTGCGAACCCTGCAAACCGACCGGGTCGACGCAATTTTTCTGACCCATCATCACCCCGACCATCACCAGCACGCCCCCGAGCTTGCGCGGCGGTTGCAGGTGCCCATTTGGCTGAGCGCCGATAGTTACGCACGCATTTTAGTCGGCCATGGCGACGCTTATTTTGCCGGAATCGCGCTGAAATTCATGGGCGAAGGCGACATTCTGACCAGCTGGAAAGGCGAAGCCATACACATTTACGCCCTGCCGGGCCACGATGCCGGCCAGCTGGGGCTGGCCCCCATCTCTCTGCGCTGGTTCATTGTTGGTGATCTGATTCAGGGGCTGGGAACCGTGGTGATTGCCGCCCCGGAGGGCGACATGGCAAGCTATTTTGCCACCTTGGAGCGGGTTATCGCCCTCGATCCGGCAGTTATCGCACCCTCCCACGGCATGCCCATGCGCAGCACCTATCGCTTGAGTAACACCCTCGAACACCGACGTCAGCGCGAAGAAGACAT
>JAACTI010000170.1 GCA_009993495.1 Deltaproteobacteria bacterium
CAGACACTCCCGACCCGGTGCTGCTGGGAGACAGCGTCACCTATACGGTCACAATCACCAACAACGGACCCAGCGCGGCCACAAACGTGGTAGCGAGCGGAACCCTGCCGGAGTGTTCGACTTCCAGCCTGGCGAGCGGAGCGACCTTTCCGTGCACAAACACGGTGGCCGCATCGAGTGTCGGCACACTCAATCAGAGCATGACTATGACCGCCGCGGAATACGACCCCGATCTGACCAACAACACCGCCACCACGACCACCAACGTCCAGGGCCTACTCACCGTGAACAGGAACGGGACCGGCAATGGCACCGTGACGAGCAGCCCCGCGGGCATCAACTGCGGTTCGGATTGCACAGAGCCGTACGATGCCAGTACCAGCGTAACGCTGACGGCCACGGCAGAAAACGACTCGGTGTTCGGGGCCTGGAACGGGTGTGACAGCCCCACGGGCAATACCTGCACCGTGAGCATCTTCGGCAACCGGAACGTGACCGCCACATTCAACGGCCTGCCGGATCTGGTGGTGACGGCGGTCAGTGGTCCGACCAGCGGTACCACAGGGGCGAGCATCACCATCAGCACCACGACTACCAACTCAGGTATTGGCACTGCAGATCCCTCAACCACGGGGTTGTACCTGTCGGCTGACGCGACCATTACCGCCGCCTCGGATATGTGTCTGGGCGGCCGCCCGATCCCCAGCCTGGCCCCGGGAGAATCAAACACCGGCTCGAACAGTGTACCATTACCGGCCACGCTCGTGACCGGGACCTATTACCTGGGCGCCATTGCCGATGACACGGGGCTGGTGGCGGAAGGCAATACCGGTGGCACGGCGGAGAACAACAACGCCAAGACCGGCAACACCATCCAGATCAGCGGTGTGCCGGCGGCGCCGAGCAATCTCACGGCCACGGTCAACTCGAAGAGCAAGATCACGCTGACCTGGACGGACAATGCCACGGACGAGTCGGGCTTCAGGATTGAACGGTCGACCAATGGCACGAGCTTCAGCCAGATCGCGAAGGTGGGTGCCAATGTGAAGAACTATATCAATTCGGGGCTCAAGGCCAATACCCTGTACTACTACCGGGTGCGAGCCTACAACAGTCGCGGCAACTCGACCTACAGCAACACGGTGTCGGCACGAACGAATCCGTAACGTGCGACGAAGCGAACGTGGGAAGTGGGAATTGGTAACCCCAATTTCCCTGGGCGAGTAAGAGCGGGTGCAGTGGTTCTTCTCCGGCGAGCCGGGCGGTGACCGTCTCGGGCTGCACACAAACAAGGTGGATTTCACAGGAATGTGCCAGTGATCGGCAGTGAGATGACGCCGTTGGAAATCCTCCCTTTGATAAAGGGAGGACAGGAGGGATTTCCGGATATCCTGTAATTGGAATTTAGGTAACCCCCCGGCTTTGCCGGGGGTGAAGAGATTCTTGCTGCTTTCAAATAGAGGATTAAGTAATATTCAAAAAAAAGGGGGAATGGATATGAAGCAAAATAAATTAAGCCTTAGACTGTTTATCCTATATTTTATGAAATGCGGGAGGATATCAAGACATCTTTTGTTCTATGCAATTCTTGCCTTATTGCTCTCCCTAATGATTATAGGAGAAAACCAAGCGGGGCAATTCTGGAAACCTCTGCCTCTTCGCACTCAGGCGCAAAAAGATGGTGGCATGCCGGGCGGCGAAGGGATGCAGCAAGTATGGGGTATAAGCTATGCCCCATCTGATCCGAATATTGCATATCTTGTTTCTGATACATCCGGAGTTTGGAGGGGAGAATGGAAAGAAAATATGGGTGATTGGAATGGAGACGGTGAATTAGAAGGCGGATTGTTCTGGGTATCAATGCGAGGTGATGTCGAAAACAATAAGGGGTTCAGGGCAAGCGGAGGAACATCGCTTGTTGTAGATCCAAATAATCCAGATGTGGTTTTTGTAAGTGGTTCAAGATTTAACAACTCATATACGTCGGAAGTTAATGGGATTTACAGGACAACAGATGGGGGCAATTCGTGGGATTTGGTATATAAAACCAATTATAATGTGACAGCAGGGGAAGGGCAGTATTTTGCATTTGATACCCGAAGCTTCAACGGTGAGCGCCATATGATCGTTTATGCGGGTACACATGGGGACGGACTGTTGAAATCAACAGATGGAGGGGATTCGTGGACAGTAATTCTAGGTTTAGAAGGAAAACGAATTTTAGATATAGATTTTTGTATAAAGAATGATATAGCTGTCCTCTACATCGCGACAGACGATATATCTTCAAGCAGTAAAGGGCTCTATCAAGTCATAGATGACGGAAGCGACCCTGTTATTTTGGCTCTTGGAAATTTGCCGGATTATCCGAGAACGATAGCAGTCAATAAATATGACAGTAATATAATATATACCGCAGTTGGCACCTATAAAGTGTATAAATCTACGGATGGCGGAGCCACCTTCATAGAAAAGAGTAACGGCCTGCCTAATTTGAATCAAGACGGTGGCACCACTATCGGCCCCAACGTAAAGGAATACAGAAATATTGATATAAGCGATGCAGACCCTAATTATTTGTATGTATTTGTTAATGCATGGTGGGGATATCAGCCCTTTTACAGCCATGACGGTGGAGAAACATGGCAGATGGCCGTAACTTCAGATGCCGGCGGCCTTAGTTTTAGGGACAGCACGTGGTCAAGCCGGGTAACCGCAACGCATCCTACTGACCCTAATACTGCTATACGGTTTTTTGGCTCAGTAGATAGAGTCGCCATAACAAGAGATGGAGGAATAAATTGGAGCTATTCCTCAAATGGATACCTTGGCGCGCGGCGTTCAACAAATAAGACATCTGCCCACTTTGATCCTACAAATCCCAACCGAAAAATATTCTTCTTAGTTGACTATGGACCTGCTATTACAGAGGACGGCGGCGATACATGGAGGTTGCCGATGTTGCCATATTCTGGCTCTCCGGCTTATCCGTTAACTACTCCTGTCGGCGCAGTAGATCCGGATAATCCAAACAGAATTATCACAGCGAAGGGGTCTTGGGGCTCGCAGAATATTGTTATATCCGATAATGGTGGAAGTACATGGACAACAATACTTAACACCACTGGCAGTTATAAATTCATGATTTACCATCCACAGGATTCAAACTTTATCTATGCCGGCACATCAGCCTCAGGAAGTTGGATTAGTGAGGATGATGGCACCACTTGGACAAAGATAGATGATAAAAGTATCAGGGCCGTCTACCCCGGTAATGGCAATATTGCTTATGCATTTGGTAATTGTACAGGCATAAATGATCCCGTATCAGGATGTAACCCGCAGAATTGGCAGTCAGTACTTTTTCGATCTGATGACAAAGGGGTGAATTGGTCGCCTCTCGCATTATTTGGGTCTGGCATACCTGGCATAGATGATGTGGATATTGCCCCTGATGACCCTGACCGTTTGTACGTTGCGACCACTATAGGATTTTATATTTTTAGTAACAATTATTTCACAGAAACAGGGAAAGCGGGTGGTATTCCGGAAGAATTTTTTTCTAAGGAGCTACGCGAGCTCTCGAATGGGGTAAATGTTAATTCAGTTACAGTTGATCCTTCTAATTCAAATATGGTTTATGCAGGTATGTGGTCGTCTTACGGTCATCGCAGAGGATTTATTTATCGCTCAACTGATAAAGGACAAACTTGGAATGACTTCAGATTAAATCTCGATGGATATTCCACGGTTTGGAGTCTTGCAGTTGATCCTGTCAGTAGGGTTCTACATATGAATACCTCTCATGGAAATTATGTCCTCTGCACGGACAACGACAGCGATGGATATGCTGTTGAGGATGGAGTGTGCGGTCCAGTTGACAACTGCCCGGATACCTACAACCCCGACCAGGCCGACTCCAACGGCAACGGCATCGGCGATGTCTGCGATCCGGTGGACCTTTCTGTGAGCATCAGCGATAGTCCGGATCCTGTTCTGCTGGGCGACACCATCACTTACACAGTCACCATCACCAACAACGGGCTGAGCACGGCCACAGGAGTGACTGCGACCGGAACACTGCCAACGTGTACAACGTCCAGCCTGGCGAGCGGAGCGACCTTTACGTGCACAAACATGGTGACGGCATCGAGTGTGGGCACACTCAATCAGAGCATGACTGTGGGCGCCGCGGAATACGACCCCGATATGACCAACAACACCGCTTCTGCGAGCACTTCAGTGCTCGGCAGTTGCACGGGGGGCAGTTACAATATTTTAGGGAAAGTGGTAAAAGCAGATTTCAAGACGTCGATCCCTGGTGTGAGTATGACACTGATCCGTACAGACGTCTCGCCTGGCTGCGGCAATCGCGTAACGACGAGCAGTAAAGGTATCTATCAATTTAAGAAACTCCAGAACGGTACTTATCAAGTGACGCCGAGCAAGACCGGCTGCAGTGTTTTTAATCCTGCGAACCGGCAGGTGACCATCTCGGGTGGAAGCATGAGCGGACAGAACTTCACCGGGACGTGCCCGTAAGGTTCGGCAATGAGCAACAGCGAGGGGACAGGTTTGGTTTCTTTTGTCTCTGAGTCAGTTCGATAATATCGGGATGGACAACGGCTCTCGGGCCGTTGTCCGCATCCTTCTGCCGGTCGTTTCAACCTTCCGGAACGAAACACTGAGTACGCCGGTACACATGGGTCATGATCCGAAAAAACAATCGGTTACTTCACGGCCTCCTCATCGTGTGTATCATCGAGTATTCACTCCCCCCGGTATTTGCTGGCATTTCTTATTCCCTGTTTCAGAACCGGTATTTTGATAACCATCTGTATTTATTTGTGAATTACCTTTCCAGCTTAAGAGAATGCATTTAGTTCTGATTATGGCACGAACCTTGCATATAAGAAATTGCAGTAAAAAATCATGGAATAGTACTTGCTTGATTCTGAATATTAATGGTATATAGAAGGTTGTCTGATCTCTTAAACCTCACGAATTGATTGTATCGAGCATCACCATGCCCAAACCGAAATTTCAAGTGGTCATTCCTGATTACAAATACTGGAGGCAGAATATCAAGTGCCAGACCGGCTGTCCCGTGAACACGGACTCGAGAGGTTATGTGCGGGCCATCGCATCCGGTGATTATGAAAACGGGGCGTCCGGGGACGGTTCTCAAAATCATAAATAAAATCAAATAGTTGGGGATGAATTATTTGCTAACAAGAATGGGAGGGAAAACCGCAGGCGAGACAAGGAGCACAGGAGATGCCCAGAGCTGCCAGGATGGCGGCGCCCCGCATGGTTTACCATGTGATCAGCCGCGGGAATGACCGCCAGTGGGTGTTTAATGACCGTGAAGATTTTGAAAGGTATATCGAGATCTGCAAACGGTACAAAGAACGATACGGCTTCAAGCTTTACCACTGGGTGTTGATGAGTAACCACGTGCATCTTGTGATGGAGACAAGCGAGCAGGGTCCGTTGTGTAAGGTCATGCAGGGGATCAACCTCTCCTATACGCTGTGGTTCAACAGGAAGAACAGGAGGGTGGGGCATCTCTGGCAGGACCGGTTCAAGAGTGCGCTGATTGACAAAGAGAGTTATCTGCTTGAGTGCGGCCGGTATGTTGAGAGGAACCCGTTAAGGGCGGGTCTGGTGGATCATCTCAGGAACTATCCTTGGACCAGCTACCGGATTTACGCCTAGGGAGAATACGACGGTATCACCGACAGGCATGCTGTTTATGACAGGTTCGGTGCGGATGCTTCCCAAAGGCAAAGGGCCTACCGAGACTATGTCCTCTCCCACCGGGAGAAGGAGGAGCAGGAGCTGAGAGCGAAGATGGGAAGGGGAGTACTTGGCGGCGAAGAAGATTTGGAGAGGTCGGTTCACGGGCAGATACTGGATGCCCGACGGCCGAAGCGGGGACGGCCCAGAAAAAATAGTCTGTATCTGTTTGATTAGACAAATGAAAAGGAGAACCGTCCCGGAAGGTGCACGGTCCCGGAAGGTGCACGCAAATGAAAAGGAGAACCGTCCCGGAAGGTGCACGCATCTGTTCCCTTGCCTGTCCCTCCGGCTACATCGAGATGGGGATGGGATTATAGCGGGTTTCCCTGCTCATCCCTCCTCTTTCGTCATGGTCCGGCCTGCCCTCGGTTTACCGGGGCTCGACCGGACAATCCAGTCTTTTTGTCTGGCCCCGATCCAGAGTCCATTCCCCAAATGGGCTGTCCTCCCGCGTCGGGGTTTACCCCCGGCGAGATCCTTCACCTCAATTTTTTATTGGCTCTTCGCTTCATTGAGCGGGTTGATTTCCGTCCTCAACCCCCTGTCATTCCACGACCCCTTGATTAAGTCGGAGGGCATGCTTGATCCGGGAATCCAGATAATTTTTCTTGATACTTCACCCCTACTGATGTAGGATTGCTCATCCTTTCGTGGGCGGAAGTGTGAATAAATCGAACGCTCGGCTTAGGTATGAAATATATAATTGAAATCACGCCAAAGGCAAGTAAGGATCTAAAAAGCATTCCCAAGAAGGATGTTGTGAAGGTTATAGAAAAGATCAACGAGATGAGGAATGGACTGAAAGGTGATATAAAGAGATTAACAAACTTTACGCCAGAATATAGACTGCGGCATGGTGATTGGAGGGTATTATTCGAGGTCGAAGGCGACAAGATTATAGTTTATCGTATCATGAACAGGAAAGACGTATATCGTTTTGGAGGATAGTTAGATGAAAGCTCAGGTATTGGAAAAAAATGGAAAGAAGGAATTTGTTGTTCTGTCTTGGGATGATTACATGAGGATTCAAGAAATGCTTGAGGATTATGAAGATTTGAAGGAGCTTAGAAGAGCGAAAGAAAAAGCCAAGGGACAAAAGACCATCTCCTTTGAAAGGGCGGTCAAATCTCTGAAGCTAAAGAAATAAGCTGAGTACCGCGCTGCACCCGTGGGTTCGCTTTGCATCCCGCAGGGGAGCGAGGACGTTGTGATTGAAGAACAAGTGGAATTCAGTGAGTTCGTAGATGTGAATGCGGCATAGCTGCTTTCTGTCCGGAAGCCGAGGGGTGTTATATGGAAACCATATATCACCCCAGCAAACCCAGGAAAAGGATCCAGGTCGTTGAAAGGTGAATTTATGGACCAAAATGCGAAGGTGTCCTATACTGCATTCGAGCAGTCCATAGGTTTTATCAAGAGACTATATATACAATAGCCACCATAGAGGTTTTTATGAGGATTAAGAAACTAAATCTTGGATCAGGAGGCAAACCACTTGATGGGTTCATCAATGTCGATGTCTCACCCAAAGCGCCAGGAGTGGACATTGTGCATGATCTGTAGGTCTGACCCCATGACCCCCTGACCCCCTGACCCCCCTTCACAATACCTAATTATGCGGGAATTCCAGGGACACAATACCTAATTATGGGAACCGGAAATGTGTGAATTAAGTATTGTGTCCCCTTAATTCTCTAATTCCTGTAATTCCTTTCTGCCGTTTCTGCGCGGTGCATTACAGTCTGAATATCTCCGCGAGGTATTTCTTCAGTTTCCGATCAAAACCCGCTGTTCTGTGACGTAGGTTAGATTGCAAACCACGGCACGGCCTTCACGCCTTCGGCGACCGGCATGGCTTCATGGATATTGGCAAAGATAAGACCTTGCGTCTTGATGCCGCTGATCCGCCTCCACCGGATGATACTCCCTGCATGGTCGGGTCTCAATGTGGAGGTGGACTTGATTTCCATGGGATAGATTTTGTCGTTTCTTTCCACGATGAGGTCGATTTCCAAGCCGTCTCTGGAACGCCAGTAATAGATTGAAGGGGTTTCCCCTCTGTGATAGAAGGCCTTGAGCCATTCAGAGACGATCACGGTTTCCATTAAGGGGCCTAAAAAGGGTCAGTTCATGATGGATTCATCCGAGTAAAGACCCAGTAAAAAGGTAATCAATGCGGTATCCAGAAAATAGAGTTTTGGACTCTTGGTGATTCTTTTTCCGAAATTCTTATAGTACTGGGGGAGAAGGTATACTTGATGGCTTGCTACCAAAGCAGAGAGCCAGCGTTTGGCTGTCGGGACGCTCACGCCGGTATCCCTGGCCAGATCCGAGAGGTTGAGCATCTGTGCGGTATGGGCCGCGCAAAGTTTCAAGAAACGAGAAAACGTGTGAAGATCCCCGACGTTCAAAATCTGCCGGATGTCCCGTTCCAGGTACGTCTGTATATAACTGGAGCACCAGATCTGTTTATCCACCTTGGGATTGGCGCGCAGTTCAGGATAGGCCCCTCGGACCAGCCAGTTGATGAACGAAATTCTTTTCACTTTTGCAGCAGAGGGCATGAATTCGGAGGTATTAAAAAGATCCTGCAATATGGCATCCACACTCCTCTCGGATGGAAGACCTCGGGATTCCGGAATGGAAAAAGGGAGAAGTGTCAGCACCGCGACCCTCCCCGCCAGGGATTGTGAAACGTTTTGCATCAAGGAAAAATTCTGTGAACCGGTCAACATCCACTGGCCCGGTTTCCGGTTTTCATCAATTCTGGTTTTAAGATAATTCAATATCTCCGGGACGTATTGTATTTCATCCAGAATCAACGGGGGCTTGTACTGTTCGAAGAATCCGTTCGGGTCCGTCAGCGCCCTTTCCCGCACGTCCGGATTTTCAAAGGATAAGAACCTGTGTGTACCGGCATACTCGGTTTTAAGGAGCGTTGTTTTGCCTGCCTGTCTGGGGCCGGTAATCAGAATCGCGGGGAAGGTCTTGATCGCTTTCCGGATGGCCTGGGAAAGCGTCCTCTGATAATACTTCATAACTCAACTATAGAATCCTGCTAATTTAAAGTCAAGTATTAAATCTGCCATAGTCTTGGGGTCACATAGTCTTGGGGTCAGACATTGATAATTAGATATTGAAACAACACGCATGCATCCATAAGTATATGGTGAGAAAGATCGTTGAGAGATTTTGAGATGATCATAAATTATTAAAGCGCTTCGGGAGGGGCAATAGATTAAATATCAAATTATCAATGTCTGACCCCAAACGCTAAACAAACGCTAAAAAACGCTACATGATCAGAAGATTTGTCAACCTTCTTCTGAAATATGTGACATGCATCACATACGCCTGCAATCCTTTTGAATAGGATACAATAAAAAA
>JAACTI010000402.1 GCA_009993495.1 Deltaproteobacteria bacterium
ACAAGGTTTTTCGATCTGCCCTTCCTCCCCGCTTAAGGTAAGGGGGGATCGAGGGGGGTTATGTGCTTTCGCGCCTTCGTGTGAGCCGGGTCAAGGGCGGTTTATCTGTAAATCTGTCGCCGGTGTCCTACCCGCAACACGACAAGGTCTTCCGCCTCGATATCAAAGATGATGCGGTAATCGCCGACCCTGAACCGGTAAGTTCCCAAATCGGCGTTTATCAAAGGCTTGGCATGCCCTAAGGGGTCGGCCTCAAATCGCAAAAGAGCCTTGCCGATACGGATTTTAGCTTGTGCTGGAAGTTTCTGGATATCTTTCAGGGCGCGGTGGGTATAAACAAGCCGATAGCTCACAAGCCGAAAACATCCTCATGGCTGGCAATCTGACCGGCTTTGTATTCTGCCCTGGCCTCCCGAATGCTCGTTAGATAGGCGGGGCAGGTCGCAGCAAGGAGATCTTCGATAAATTCTTCTCGATCCAGCTTTGGCATTTTCTTGACTGCTTCGATAATTTCCTGTGGGTCAACTTCCATCTTCAAGGCTGTGGACATAGACATCTGCCTTCCTCGTCAGCGTTCTTGACCTGGTTTTACGGACGTTCTCCATCTCCTGATGCTTGAATGCGGATGTTAGCAGACCTTTATCCATGGTCGCAAACGTTTTTTCTGGTGTACTGGGGGGGGGACGCTCTTAAATAACTCACTAAAGCAGGACAAAAGCAAGATCAAGACCGCGGGGTTGCGCCCCCGCACGGCGCCTGACGGGGCGTGAACTTTGGGTGCTGGCTGGTTGGGAGTTGCTTTTACGGCAAAGGTTGATGTTGATTTTTCCTGAAAATCTGACCTTCCGCCAGAACCGAAAACACGTCACTCCCGCGAAGGCGGGAGTCCAGAAATCGGAGCAAAACCCCTGGATACCCGCCTTCGCGGGCATGACGGCCAAACACCACAGAACCAGAGCGCAATATTGGTGCTGATTAGCTGAATTTTTGGGTTGACCTCGGTGTCTCTGCCTCTGGTTGAAATGCCGTTTGGGGGAGAAATGATTTGTGTGTTTTCGCTTTTAACCGCAGCTGAAGTGTCAGCCCTCTGGTCTTGACTTATTAAATTCAATAAGTTATTAAAATCAAGCATGTGGCAAATTCGGGAAGATCGCAAATTAAAGCAGGTTGTTGAACAGCTGCCATTGCAAGTCGTAAAAAAAATACGAACTTTGGAAAAGTATCGTTTTTCGGCATGGCCCCGATAAATTGAGGGAATTCCCCGGCGTTCACGACGAAAAATTAAAAGGAGACCATGACGGACAACGATCGTCTCGGCTCAATATTCAATACCGGGTTATTTATATGATCGAAAAGGAGATTGTTTCGGTCGATGTCATTGATAGAAAACCCCACAAATATTAGGGTTTAAATCATGAAAATTAATAAATCTGATTACAGATCGGCAAGACAACATACGGTTTTAACGACTGGAGAGGTCATTAGAATGCTGCGTGAATTAAAAGAATGGACGCAGGAAGACCTGGCTAAATATTGCTCTATAAATGCGAAAAATATCAGTATGCTTGAAAATAATAAAATTGAAATCGGGAAAAAAAGAGCTTTACAACTGGCCGCCGCTTTTGATGTCCACCCTGCCATTATCATGTTTCCTGAATACGAATCAAAAGAAATTCAAAAAGTGGCCTAAGCTGCTACTGGTGGGCCGGGGGGCTGTCTCCCCCCTGTCAAGGGGGGATCGAGGGGGGTTATGCTTTTCTTCGTGGCTTAGCCGGTCGCAGAGTCCCTCACCCCAAGCCGGCGTCGGGGTGGCGCTAGTACCCTATAACACATAATCTTTCGCATCTTGCTGGTTATTTTCCGCGTCAGCTGCGTTATGATAATCGCTGTTTAGCTATGGCTAGGCAGCGATCATCATGCCTTACTGACACGAAAAATCTCTGCGCAATCTTACGAAATCCTATGCGTTACAGGGTACTAGGCCAAGGTCTGACCTCCGTCACCACGGCTCCCGCAGCTCACCCGGTTCCAGCGTGAGTTCATCACCCATGAAATTTGATTTTTATTAATCCCAGTATGATGGTACTCTAGACCATATGGTCGCCATCCTTCTCCATCGTTCCCGTTTCTTCTACACCAATGGCGCCCTGCGCGAGATGGTGCTCTGGCGGGTTCCAAAAACCGCGGATCATCCCTTTGGCCTGAAATATCGACTGTATTATGGAGACGCTGAGGGATGCTGTTTGATCCGTTACGACAATGAACGAGGCAAGGGCGATCATCGCCACTGTGGCGACGCAGAAGAGTCTTATGTTTTCCGGGACGTAGAGACTCTGGTGGCAGATTTTCTCACAGACATCCGGCAAGTTCGCGGAGACTGACCATGGACGAGAAGAAGGTGTGGATCGGCATCAAGGGAGAGAACGAAACGGCGCAGGAGTTTGTCAATGCCTGGCACCAGGCTGAGGCCGGCGCGTCAGCAGAAGAACCGCAAGAATGCCTTTATTTTGAGGATCTGGCGACTTTGCTGCAAACGCTCACCCCACGACGACTGGCGTTGCTCAAAGTGCTGCATCTTTCCGGGCCGACCAGCGTCCGTAAGCTCTCCCGTCTTTTGCAGCGCGACTACAAGAACGTACATCAGGACATACAAACGCTGGAACGGATAGGGCTTGTGCTCCGTACCGCCGACCGACGGCTGATCGCCCCCTGGGAGAAGGTGGTCGCGGAGATTAGTCTGGCTGCGTGAAGCAAGTGCAAAGGCAGGAAACTTTGCTGATGCAGCTTTTGTACGAGGGTACGAGGGGGGGGGACGCTCTTAAATAACTAAATAAAACATAGCAAAGTGACAAGCTGTTGGGTCAAAGTCGCGGGGTTGCGCC
>JAACTI010000388.1 GCA_009993495.1 Deltaproteobacteria bacterium
ATCGAGAGTGTGCAGGTAGGCATAGGGGGGCAGAAATTCTTTGACCGCCGCCGCCGCGGGCAGTTCAAAAGGCATATAGGTGTGGGACAGGTAGTAACCATCGTAATTCACCATCACCGGAATATGTACCAGTTCGGCCAGGCGGAAGGCCTTGATGGTTAAATCGACAATTTCCTGATGATCCTTGGCGAACAGCTGAATCCAGCCGGTATCACGCTGGCTCATGGCATCCTGATGGTCATTCCACACCGACCAGGGGGCGCCAATGCCGCGATTGGCGATACACATCACCAGGGGCAGGCGCGCACCGGCAGCCCAGTGGAGCTGTTCGCTCATGTAGAGCAGCCCGTTGGACGAGGTGGCGGTAAAGGCCCGGGCACCGGCACTGGCGGCCCCAATGCAAACCCCCATGGCGCTGTGCTCGCTTTCGACCGCCACATATTCGGCATCCATCTCGCCGGCGGCAATGAGTTCCGACAGTTTTTCGGTCAGGGGGGTCTGCGGAGTAATGGGATAGGCCGCCACCACATCGACATCACACAGTTGCACCGCCAGGGCCGCGGCGTTGTTGCCCGAATCGATACGCTGGTTACTCATGACCATCTCCCTTGGCAAATTCTTCTTCGGCGACCATGCGGATGGCTCTGGTCGGGCACTCCTCGGCGCAGATTCCACAGCCCTTGCAATATTCCAGATCAATCTGCGGTTCAATATCTTTGCTGATGGTGCGGTCGGGGCAATAGAGCCAGCACAGATGACAGGCGTGCTTTCCCAGCTTCGCCGGGGTGCAGCGACTGTAGTCGATGACCGGGCGCTCAACCCGCCAGGAGCCGGTGCGACCGGCATCACCCGGCCCGGCCGTACTGGCCGAAGTCAGTATTTTAAAACGGGAATCAGGCATGGGAGGCTCCTGTTGGTTCGCTGCTGGTGGTTGCCGCATAGACCAGACGGGCAGCCTTGACATTTTCGTTCGGTCGGCGCCCGGCAAACTCGTGGGCGATACATGCGGCCAGAATATCCAGCGCAACCAGACCGCTGGCCTTGGCGAGAGCCCCGATAATGCCGCTGTTGACAATCCCCTTGCGCAGGCCGACTTCGATCCCGATTTTGGTGACATTGGCCACCGCGACACGAAAATCTGCCGACTGATGGGCAGCGAGATCCTGGGGCGAATTGATCACCAGCAGACCGCCGGGGCGCAGCCCCTGGGTTACATCGACTTCCTGCAGAATCAGGTGGTCAAGAACCACGACAATATCCGGTTGCTGAATCGGCGACAGATCAGTAATTTTGCGCCGCGAAACTTTCAGCGAGGTGCTGACCGGCGCACCCCGGCGCTCGGTGCCGAAGGACGGGGCCATCACCACCCCGGCATAACCGGCTTTAAAAGTGGCTTCGGCAACCACCTTGGCGGCGGTAATCGCCCCCTGCCCGCCGCGGCCATGCCAGCGGATCTGGATCATCTGTTGCGAAGGAGTGTGCATATTCGGCTCCGGGAAAAGACCTGCAAACGGTTATGTAACAAGGTTTTGAGCTGTGTATCCTAGCCTATAATTGGCTTAAGGAAAAGAAAAAGAAATCCGGCAAGTCTCCAGCGCCCAAGTAACGGAGCCCGCTCCCCCCTCGTCACCAACCTGCAAGTTTTAGCCACTTTTTGTGGGGCTCATTTGTGTTAATATCTCACCCAGTCCGCTGAATCCCTTGATCTGCCAGGTCAGCGGGCAAGCCATCTTTTTTTTCAAAATCCCTCTTGCTATGAGGAAACAGGTGCGGCAAAAACCTTCAAAGACCGCCGACGAAGAAGGGGTTGAAATCCCCAGCGAACAGCTGAATCCAGACACCCTGCGCCGCCTGATTCAGGAATTTGTCAGCCGCGATGGCGCGGATTGGGATCAAGTCGGTTGTACCCTGGACGATAAGGTTGAGCAGGTTCTCCGGCAACTGAAAACCGGCCGGGCTAAAATTGTTTTTGACCGGAAAACCCAAACGGCGAATTTTGTCGCCTGCCCCAAATAATGTTTAATCACGGCGCAAAAACTCACCAACGGCTGCGCCCGGCGGCCTTGCTCCTGCTTATCTTCCTGCTGTTGCCGGTGTGCCCGGTCGAAGCGGCCGTTGAACTGGAATTACAGGGTTTGCCAAAAGACTTGCAGCCCCTTATCGGCGATGCGCTTGTTTTGCCGAGCGCGCTCAAAGCCGACGGCCCCGTCAACCCGCTGTGGCTGAATCATTACTTGAAACAATTCCCCCGGAAAATACAAAGTCTGCTTGAGCCCCTGGGGTACTACCATGCCCACCTTCAGACCACGCAAAAAACCGAGGGAGATAAGATGAAACTCCAGGTTCAAATTGATCTCGGGCCACCCGTTATTCTGGTGGAACGCACCATTGAGCTGGTGGGAGACGTATCGCGCCGCCCGCAGCTGAAACTCCAAGCCTTTCCACTCCAGGTTGGCGATGTCGTGCGCCAGGATTTTTATGAAAAGGGCAAAAGCGAACTTCTGGCCCAGTTGCGCGAGCAGGGATTTCTCAATGCTCAGTTCGTCGTACAGCGCCTTGAG
>JAACTI010000389.1 GCA_009993495.1 Deltaproteobacteria bacterium
TGTCGGCATCAACAGCGGATGTCATGTCGCGGCGACATGCAGGGTTAATTTCTGTCCGGGCTGCAACAAATGACTCTGCCCCAGCTCATTCCAGGTGCGTATTTGTTGCATTTTAACATCAAATTGCCGCCCTATCCCCCACAGGGTGTCACCTGGCCGCACCCGATAAACCATTTTTTTCAGTGGGCGCGACTCACGGCGTGAAGCAGTGGTGGCAACCTTTTTACGTCCGGCACCCGAAACTGCCAACACCTGCCCCGGGCGCAACAGATTGCTCCACCCCAAACGATTCCAGACGCGCAGTTCCTTTTCACTGACATTGAAACGTTGGGCAATTTTCCACAGACTGTCCCCCGCGCGAACCCGGTATTGGCGGCGACGCGAACGCTGATAATCGTCCGCCAGTTCGTCAACCGGCAAACGGGTAAATCCTTGACGTAGGGGCAGAATCAAATCGGCACCAATTTGCAGCGTGCGCGGGTTTTGAATGCGATTCAGCTGAATAATGTCATCAATTTCAATGTGGTATTTTTTGGCCAGTGATCCCAGGGTATCGCCTGCCGCCAGCCGATGGCGATAATAATTGGCGCGGGCAGCCACCGGCAGCTCGGCATAGGCCGCATGAAACAATGCGGCCCGACCGGCCGGCACACGCAGAGGGTAATTCGTTATGTTTGGCGGCGTACACCAGCGCTTGAGTTCGGGGTTAAGAGCCTTGATTTCAGCGTACTCGGCCCCGCTAAGCTTAGCGACCACTTCAAGGTCTGTGGTCGTTGGCAGGGTCACAAGCTCGTATTTTGGTTGGTATTCAAAGTCGAGCTCCGTAAAACCATAGCTTTCGAGATCACGGACAATTGTCAGAGCCGCCAGCAGTTTGGGGACGTAATTTTTGGTTTCGGCCCGCAGGACATTGCCTGCGGCCAGTTGCCAGAAATCATCACTTTTCGCTGCGCGCATCGCCTGGCTGATCTTGCCACCACCGGCGTTATAGGCGGCAATGGCCAAATACCAGTTGTTATCAAAGCGTGCACTGAGATCTTTAAGAAAATCTGCCGCCGCCCGCGTCGATTTTTCAATATCGCGACGCTCATCCAGCCACCAGTTGTTATCCAGCCCGTAATGACGGCCCGTGCTTTCGATAAATTGCCAGGGGCCGGCGGCATGGGCCCAGCTGTAGGCTTTTTCGTTAAATCCCGATTCGATCATCGCCAGATAGGCCAGATCAAGGGGCAAACCCTGGCTGGCAAACACCATTTGTATGCGAGGAATATGTTTGCCGGCGCGCTCAAGCCAGTGACCGAACATGATCCGACCCGGGCCGGTGTAGTAGGCGACCAAGGTGTCTACCCGCGGATGGGACTGAATTTCGATATCGCCGGTGTACTGCAAGGGGGGGCGATGCACAATAAAATCAGCCACCGGCGCAGGCACCGGAGCCAGCAAAGTTGCTTTAAGGATCGCCGTCAGAACTGGGTCAAAGTCGGGCTTCGTCACAGATACTTGCTCTGGCCGCGGCAGAAGATCTACCGCAGGAGTGCTCTTTTCTGCCCGAGCCTTAGAGGCCGTCACCGTATCTGAAGCCGGTGATTGTGGCCGCGAACCAACCCCGGCGGGAAGGGATGACAGGCAGCCTGACAGTAGCAGCACAAGCACCAGTCCCCATGCCAGTTTTGTCATAAAAAAATCTCCCTGACCGCCTGTTTGCGATGAGACAAAGCACAAGTCAGTATAAAAAACAAGCAGTTGTGTAATTTTTGTTGCGCCAAAACCGGGTCAGACTAGCGGAAAGGGCGTCAGACTGTCAAGTTTCGGGAATGG
This sequence comes from Deltaproteobacteria bacterium, assembly GCA_009993495.1. Classification (GTDB taxonomy): domain Bacteria; phylum Desulfobacterota; class Desulfuromonadia; order Desulfuromonadales; family Geopsychrobacteraceae; genus Geopsychrobacter. The sequence continues at coordinate 1,819 of JAACTI010000389.1, forward strand.
CGGCTTCAAGGCCCTCTCGCGGCCAGAAGCGCTGCTGCATCTCTGCGATCAGCGCGGTGAAACTGTCACGATCCAGGGCGCTGACCGGGGTGGCGGAATAGCGGCGACAAAGGGCTTTGACTTCCATCGGATCAAGTTGATCAATTTTGTTGAACACCAGTAATTTTT
>JAACTI010000384.1 GCA_009993495.1 Deltaproteobacteria bacterium
ACAGGAGAACAAGGAGGCTACACAATGGGACTTTGCCGATCTGAACACAGTGAGCAGTATACTGAATACCGGAAGGAAAAAATCATGAAAAAGGTTCAGTCGCGCTTTGGAGAAATTGAATACGATCCCGAAAGCACCTTGCATTTTCCTGAAGGGTTAATCGGCTTTGAAAATCTGCACCATTTCGTGGTGATGCCCAATGAAAAAGATGGTCCGCTCTTCTGGATTCAAAGCACCGAAGATCCGCTGGTGGCTTTTATTCTGACGGACCCCACCGGTTTCTATTACGACTACCGGGTTGTTCCCGATGGTAACGAACGGCGGAAACTGGGCATTGGTGAAACGGATGAATGCCATGTGGTCAGCGTGGTGAGTGTATCACCCGAACGCCAGATTACCCTCAACCTGGCGGCGCCTATTTTGTTCGCGCCAGCCACAAACAGGGCGTTGCAGGTGATTCTCGAAGGCACTAATTTCAGCCCGCGCACCCCCTTACCCACGGTCGAACCGGCTCAGGCCACGGCAACTTCAGAGTAAAAATTCAACCCGACAGAGAATAAACCTTCGGCGACAGACAGGCATCGGGTCGCCGAAGGTTTGCCGAAAATTCTGCCCGCAACCCGAGCGCGACGGCCAGGCGTCGGGCACATAATCCCCCCCTTACCAAAAACATCCAACATCGTTAGAATGAACCCTTGAAAGAAGAATCCAAGAGGGTTTCATGGGTCGTAAATTTTTACGCAAGCTTCTGTTTCTTGCTTTACTGGCGGGTTTTCTACTTTTGATCCTGGCCAACTGTTCCAATCATCAAGACTGGCATACGGCCAGCCGCGCATCCGCCGGACTGGCTCCCGATCCGGCCCTGACCGCTGAAGCGGTGCTGCTGGTCTATGGCGCACCGGCCTGGAGCTGGCGCGGCTGGTTTGCCATCCATACCTGGATTGCCGCCAAGCCACAGGGCGCACGGGAATACACCGTTTATGAAGTCATCGGCTGGCAACTCAGGCGCACCGGCAGCGTAGTGCGCATTAGCCGGGATCTGCCCGACCGTTACTGGTATGGTGAAAAGCCGCGTCTGCTCAAGGAACATCGCGGCGGCAAAACGGAAGAATTGATCCATGCCGTCGACCAGGCGGCGCGCAATTATCCCTGGTTTGATCAATACGCAGTTTTCCCCGGCCCCAACAGCAACACCTTTACTGCCTGGATTGGCTTGCAGGTTCCCGAACTTAAACTTGAGCTGCCCTTTTCGGCCATCGGCAGCGGTTATGCCAAAGGGAACGACTGAGGGGCAAACAAATTTCTGATCAGCGAATCTTCCGCTGATAATTGACCCCTTGAATTCTGGCCTCGTTCCTCCCCTTGGGTTAAGGGGAGGCTGGGAGGGGTTACGCCTGGCAGGAACTGCCATCTGTTTATAAACTCACAGCGAAAGCTAACTCCCCCCGGCTCCCTCTTAATCTAAGCGGGGGTGAAAAGATCTGTTTTCAACTCAACTTTCAGAATGACACGTGAGGGGAGGCCAGCAGCGGAAGATGAGGGCTTCAGGAACAACTTTAATGGCATCACAAAAACTCACCAACTGCTGCGCTCGGTGTAAACAGTCGCAATAGTCTCACGGCTTAAAAGCGCTGCCCAAAAGTTAAAACTGGAGGGGGGAAATATCTTGTTGCTCGGCACAAGCTGTGCTTTACCGCAAGTTCGCCGATACGAATTCGAGGAACATCGGCGGGGGATGGAGAGGACGCCGTAAGGCCTTGGGATGGAGTGGGAGCATGCTGGAAACATTCAAACCATTACAAAAGCCGTTTAGCCCGCATATCAGTCGGGTTTAACGGCTTTTTTGTTTTAAAGTCGATCCAGCGGACTGACCACCGTTCCTACATCTTTGCACATCACGTGGGTATAAATTTCGGTGGTTTTCACGTCGGCATGCCCCA
>JAACTI010000385.1:0-936 GCA_009993495.1 Deltaproteobacteria bacterium
CTGATCGCCATGGATTCGGGCGAAACCGTGGCCTATTCCCTGTTTAATCTCCAGGATCGCGGCATTTTGTTTGTCGGCCCCGGCGTGGCCTTTTACGATGGCATGATCATTGGTCAACACGCCAAAGAAAATGATCTGGTCGTCAACTGCAGCCGGGGCAAAAAACTCACCAACGTGCGTGCCTCGGGGACTGATGAAGCCGTGCGTCTGACGCCTGCACGCATTTTAAGTCTTGAGCAGGCCCTGGAATTTATTGACGACGACGAACTCGTCGAAGTCACCCCCAAATCGATCCGTCTGCGTAAGCGTTATCTTGATGCCAACGAGCGTAAAAAAATGGAGAAAAAGAAGTAAACCCGTTTTCCGGTCAATTGGGTTCAGCTATGATGGCGGAAGGAGACAGGTTGTCCTTCCGCCATCATTTTTTCTCCTTATTAGCACTCGACTTCCGCTGCTGGCTCCCACCAGGAATCGGCATCTGACCGTTGAGTAAAGGCCGGTTTTCACCCCCTCTTAGAGTAAGAGGGGGCTGGGGGGAGTTAGATTTCGCCTTGAGTTTTTTAAACAGATGGCAGTTCCTGCCAGGCGTAACCCCTCCCGACCTCCCCTTAACCCCAAGGGGAGGAGCAGGCCACTAAAGAAAGGTAATGACTATGGCTATTCCTAACACCGCCGGTATGCAGCGCAAGCCGACTCATCCGGGTGAAATGCTGAGAGAGGATTTCCTGCCGGACTATGGCCTGACCGTTTCGAGTTTGGCCGAATCTTTGGGAGTGTCTCGCCAGTCAGTTAATGAGTTATTGCGTGAGCGGCGTGCAGTCAGTCCTGAAATGGCGCTTCGGCTTGCCCGTTTGTTTGGTAATTCTCCGGAATTCTGGCTGAATGCGCAGCGATCTGTTGATCTTTGGAATGCGGCTCAGTCGCTCAAGGAAGAAG
>JAACTI010000385.1:1037-2272 GCA_009993495.1 Deltaproteobacteria bacterium
GACGGTGCATCTAAGGGGACGTCGTTGCTGCATCTAAGGGGACGTCGTTGCTTGATTGCTTTAGCATTAGCATCTAAGGGGACGTCGTTGCTTGATTGCTTTAGCATTATCTGCTAGGCTCTCCCCATGCCCAGACAACCTCGCTTAGACATTCCGGATCTGCTGCACCATGTTATGGTGCGTGGTATTGAGCGCCGGGTGATTTTTATGGACAACACCGACCGCAACGACTTTGTCGATCGTCTGCGGCGGCTGTTGTCCGAAACCGGCAGCAGCTGCTATGCATGGGCACTTATTCCCAACCATTTTCACCTGTTGCTGCGCCCTGGCGCAAAAGGCTTATCCCATTTGATGCGCAGGCTGCTGACCGGCTATGCGGTGGCTTTCAACCGACGCCACACCCGCAGTGGCCACCTGTTTCAAAACCGCTATAAGTCAATTCTGTGTGAGGAAGATGCCTACCTGCTGGAGTTGATCCGCTACCTCCATCTCAACCCGTTACGTGCCGATCAGTGCGCAACCCTGCAAGAGCTCGACAACTTCCCCTGGAGCGGCCATGCGGAAATACTGGGAAATCAACCCGGCGTCGGGCTGGCTGTAGAGGAGGTTCTGTCGCTCTTTGGTCGCCGACAAGGCACCGCCCGCAAAGCTTATCGGCAGTTCATCGCAGAGGGTTTGGCCATGGGCAAGCGTCCCGACCTGACCGGCGGGGGCTTATTACGCAGTCGGCAGGGCGGTGGCGGTACAGAGTTTGAGGATTCTGACGAGCGGATCCTGGGGGGTGGCGATTTTGTTGCCAGATTGCGCCAGGACGGGCGACTGGAGCCGCAGTCCCAGAAAAAGGTCGAACTTTCAACCTTGGAACAGACAATCTGCGCCCATTATGACCTGCCCCACTTGCGGAATCGCGGACGGCAAAACAACGCCTCGCAGGCGCGGGCAGTTTTTTGCTATTGTGCCGTAGCTCTGCAAGGCTACAGCGGCGCAGAGGTCGGTCGCTATCTGAACATCGGCAAAGCCTCGATCAGCCGGGCGCTGCCGAAAGGCGAGACCGCTATCGGCAGCGATGATGGCCTTTTCCGGTTGGTCGATAAGCTGCTAAAGCAATAAAACAACAACGTCCCCAACCACTTTGTAACTGTTTAGCACTTTTTTGTGGGAGCGGCTTTCAGCCGCGAAAATCGCGCCGGAAGGCGACTCCGACAGCGTCATTACGCCAGGATTTAGCTGAAATC
>JAACTI010000386.1 GCA_009993495.1 Deltaproteobacteria bacterium
TGGTCGTCAATGGCCGTTCCCAGAAAGACTATCCGATCCTTAAGGAGACGGGAATAGATGTCAAAAGCCCGCTCACCCCGACCATCCTGTTCAACCACCATGGGAATGAGGGTCATTTACTTTCCTCCTCGATCATCATATTATTTTTCTTCACAATTTTTATATTTGAGCCTGTTCAATACTAAATTATGGTTATAATGTTCAATAGTTACAAATGTAAAAAATCATACTTACCCCCAAAATAGGCCTTTGGGGAACGTTTGATCTCAAAAAGCTCAATGATTTGAAAAAAGTTACCCCCATAAATTTGGATCTGGGAGGTCAAGTTACCCCCAGGAAAATACCATTTCCAGCTCTTTGAAAATCACATAGATTAAAAAATTCCATTTTCAGATCAATGGCTTTATACTCATTGGTGTTATTGAACACCTTCATTGAACACAAGGAGCATAAACCATGGTTGACTTCCAATTTCCCCTCCCGGGACTTGCCAGGGACATCAACAGTCTTACACAGCAAGAAAAAGAGTTCGTCAACTACTTTGCCGCCATTGATCCTAAATGCATTTACCCTGTCGTGCAACATTATGTCGGGATAGGCCCCAGGGGTTATGGAACAGCGCTCATTATTGCCAGGATTCTCAAGATCAGAGAACGTATTCTGACGGATCGACAACTGGCCAGAGCGTTGAAACAGAACGATCTTTACAGATTTGTCACCAACGATAGCCAGCCTGCTCATAATACTTTCCATACACTGAGAAGTCGACTTGGCGTCGATGGTTTCTCCGAAATCCATAAACGCTTTGTTCTCAGGGCTTATCACCTGGGGCTGCTGGAACCTGATATTAAGGATCTGCCAAAGAACAGGAGAAAGGGCATCGTTCTGGTGGCTGACTCCACTTTTCTCATCACCGCCGGATCAACCATCGGCCACAAGGATGAAAAGGGAGTATGGCATTTCCCAGATGAAACTGTTGCTTTTTCCGGGAAAGCGCATCACAGTCACAAATATGCTGTCGGTCATAAAGCCCATAGCCTGAGAACCATCAGCGGGATACCGATGGTAACCATTTTAACATCTGCCAATGAGCATGATCAGTCCGCCATCATGGCGTTATTGGAAATGGTTAAAAAACAATATCCATATCTCACTTTCGCTTACATCATCCTGGACAAGGGCTATGATGCAGATGAATATCATGAGGACATTTACGAATTCTTTGACATTATTCCCATCATTATCAGGAAGAAGATGGTCTATCCGAAGGATTTCAGCAAGGATGGCTACCCCCTGTGCCGCTGGGGTTTTTCCATGAAACCAAAGGGGTTGGACTATGAGCGGAAGAGAACAAAATATGCCTGCTTCAAAATCTGCAAGCAATCAGATCAACCCTTGTTGTTCTCTTGCGAATATGTGAAAGAGCAAAAGGCACACGGTTTCGTCAGGTATACCCACTTCCAGGACAACTACAGGAAATATGGACCCGCGGTACCACACAGCCTAATTTACAAGAAGCTAAAACCTTTCAGGACGGGAATTGAAAGAACTTTCGCTCTCGTTAAGGAAAACCGATATCGTATGGAAATATCCAATTGTTATAAAGGTATTGAAAATGTTACCATCCACTGCATTGAACATGATATCGTCCTCACCCAGGACATCATTTGCGATTATATCCAAACCGGAAAGCTCAGTCCTGTCCTAAATTTGAATTATTGAACAGGCTCTAATGATGAACGAAGCGTTGGTGTAATTCCTGACATATTCTTCTGTGCTGCAGATCAACCCGCAGGTCACCGAACAGTAGTAGCAAAGAGAGTAGGTCTGCTTCGCACTCTTCACCTTGTCAATTTTACTGAGTCCCTCCGCATAGGCCACCACCGGACCAATGTCGAGCCCAAGCGACGACAACATCAGGCCGGCGCCCATGGTACCGGAAGTGAAGAGAAACT
>JAACTI010000387.1 GCA_009993495.1 Deltaproteobacteria bacterium
AACCGAAGAGCTCAGCGAAGAAGACCTGTTGCACGGCCTGCGCGAAGGCACCCTGACCAGTGTGTTTACCCCGGTTTTTTGCGGTAGCGCGACGGCGAATGTCGGGGTGCGTTTTCTCCTGGATTACATCGTCAATTGTCTGCCTTCACCGGTGGACAAAGGCCTTCAAATCGGCAAACTGCCGGGCACCGAGCAGGAGATTGAACGGCAACCGACGGAAGATGCACCCTTTTCGGCGATGGTTTTCAAAACCATTAATGACCCCTATGCAGGCAAGTTGAGTATCGCGCGGGTTTATTCCGGCACCCTGCCGACGGATACGGTGGTGTTGAACCCCAATCGCGACGAAAAAGAGCGTGTTGGTCATATTTTCCGCATGGCGGGTAAACTTCAGCAGGATATCGAATCGGCGGTCGCCGGTGAAATTGTTGCCCTGCCCAAGTTGAAACATACCACGACGGGCGACACCCTTTGTGATGTGCAGAAACCCATTATGTACGCACCTCTGGTGCCGCTGAAGCCCATCATTTCCTTTGCCCTCGAACCCACCAAAAAGGGTGATGAAGATAAAATTTACAATGGGTTGCAGAAGTTGATGGAAGAGGATCCGACCCTGCGGGTGGTGCGTGACGAAGAAACCCATGAAATGATTCTGTCGGGTATGGGCCAGGTGCATCTGGAGGTGGCGGTCGAGCGCTTGAAGCGTAAATATGGCGCCGACGTGACGCTGAAAGAGCCTAAGGTGCCTTATCGTGAAACCATTCGCGCCAGCGCCGAGGTTCAGGGGAAATACAAAAAACAGTCGGGTGGCCGTGGCCAGTACGGTGACGTGTGGATCAAGGTCGAGCCGTTAACCCAGGGCGATGGCTTTGAATTTATCGATAAGGTGGTTGGCGGGGTCGTGCCACGCAACTATATACCGGCGGTTGAAAAGGGGATTATCGAAGCCATGAAACATGGTCCCTTGACCGGTAATCAGATGGTTGATGTGCGGGTCAGCCTCTACGACGGCTCTTACCATTCGGTCGATTCTTCGGAAATGGCCTTCAAGGTGGCGGGCTCCATGGCGTTTAAAAAGGCGATGGAAAGCTGCAAGCCGGTGCTGCTTGAACCGATTATGGCCATGGAAATCACCGTGCCCGATGATTGCATGGGCGATGTCATCGGTGATCTTAACTCGCGTCGCGGCAAGGTCAACGGGGTTGAGCCTCAGGCCAACGCCCAGACGATTCGGGCCGAAGTGCCGATGGCGGAAGTCTTGCGCTATGCGCCGGAGTTGCGCTCCATGACCTCGGATCGTGGTATGTTTACGATGGAATTCGAAAAATACGAAGAAGTGCCGACCCATCAAACCGCGCGGATTTTGAGCGAGATGGAGAAACACGCGTAGTTGTTCTGCATGCGCCCCGGATCCTTTGCCAGGCATGTTTGACCCGTGAGGGGCCAGAGTGGAGAGAGCGTTTGAAGAGCGAAGAGCAGGAAAGTGTCGCCTCTGCCGCGGAGACAGAAGACGTATCAATGCAAAAACCTGCGGTCGATCGGGCACCCACCACAAATTCCGTGCCGGCCAGAGGCGCAACCAGGGGTAAACCGTCGCGAAAGATTTCTCTGCTGGTGATTCCGGCCTTGTTGGCGGTTGCCCTTTTCGCCTGGTTGCGTCCAGGGGCCGATTCTGGAATTGAGAGTGTCTACCTGCAAGCCGAAGTCAATCCTGCTGCAGTCAGGCTCAAGGTGCCGGCACGATCTGCGGCACCAGAAAAAACTCCGCCGATTGTTACAAACTCCGCGACTCCAGCGGCATTGACCGCGAAGCAAAAGCTTCAATTTCAGCTGGTTACCCAGAAGTTTCTGCCGACCGCAGAACTGACCAGGGCGCTTGGATTGCTCGAACAACAGGGTTACCAAGTGAAACGCAGTGAAAAATCTCAAAAGACCCCAATGACACGCCTGCTGGTGGGAACTTACAG
>JAACTI010000171.1:0-4424 GCA_009993495.1 Deltaproteobacteria bacterium
GGCAGCGAGGCCCTGCAGGCCCTGCGCGAAAACCCGCAAACGGCGCAGATTCCGGTTATTGCTATTACCTCTTTTGCCCTGAGAGGAGAGAAAGTAGAATTTATTCAAGCCGGCTTCAATGGTTTTGTCTCCAAGCCGGTTGAGCTGAAAGAGTTGCTGCGCGTCATGCACCTGATCCTGGGTACATAAGCAGGCCAGGCGAAACGACCTGGGCAACTGGATTGCATTGATAATTTATGCTGGATAAAATATCACTCAAACTTTTCAAATTCCGACGCAGTGCTCGGTGGAGATCTTATGGAAAAACGCTTTCAAATTCTGGTCGTCGATGATGAACCGGTCAATCTGCAGATGGTCAATTCCGCCCTGCATCAGGATTATGATATTGCCATGGCGCGCAGTGGCTATGAGGCCATTTCCCGGTTGAAGGAGGTGAACCCCGATCTGGTACTGCTTGATGTGATGATGCCCGATCTCAATGGTTTCGACGTCTGCCGCATGCTCAAGGCCGAACCCTCCTTTACCAATACCCCCGTTATTTTTCTGACCGCGATGAATTCACAGGAGGGCGAGGCCGAAGGGCTTGACGCCGGCGGGATCGACTATCTGGCCAAACCGATTAACTTTGCGCTGTTAAAGTTGCGGGTGCGGAATCATCTGGAACTCAAAAGCCAGCGCGATTTACTGGTGCAACAAAAGACCGAACTGGAAGAAGCCCTGGCCCAGATCAAGACCCTGGAAGGAATTTTACCCATCTGCATGTACTGCAAATCCATCCGTAATGATCAGGATGCCTGGCTGCGCATGGAAGAATATATGGAACAACATTCAGACGCCCGCTTCAGTCACGGCATCTGTCCCGACTGTCTGGAAAAACATTATCCGGGCAGAAAATTTAAAAGCTGAAGATCGCGAGAAAGGGCTTCGTGCTTCACCTGTCCCCTGGTGTTTAAATCATGCCGAACCACAGATGAACACAGATTTTTTTTAGAGGCCGTTAACGCATTCGGTTGTTGGCTTATTCTTATGGATCGCGCGCTTTAAGAATTTTATCTGTCTCGATTTGTGTGCATCTGTGTTCAAGGCCGTTGATGACTCTTACTTCTCCAGTTGAGGTCGGTTAGATCTTGTTTTTTCATCTTCGGCGAAAGGAAATGACGCATGGAAGCCAAAAAGAAAAAAAAATCTGCGGCTATCTTTGAGCCGATCCTCCCCAGTTACTACGTTGGCATTGGTGCTTCAGCAGGCGGTCTTGAGGCGATTGAGCAATTTTTTACCCATATGCCGGTCGACAGCGGCATGGCCTTTATTGTGGTGCAGCATCTGTCGCCCGATTACAAAAGTTTGATGGTTGAACTGCTGTCAAAAAAAACCAGCATGCCGGTGGCGCGTGCCGAAGAAGGCATGCTGGTGGAGGCCAATCACGTTTATCTGATTCCGCCCAAGAAAAACCTGACAATTTTTCATGGCAGGCTGTTGCTCGCCGATCAGGAGTTGGTTCGCGTTATTAATCTGCCCATCGACATTTTTCTGCGCTCTTTGGCCGAGGATCAGTCTGAAAAGACCGTGGCCATCATTCTGTCGGGCACCGGCAGTGATGGCATGCGTGGTGTGCGCACGGTCAAGGAATGCGGCGGCATTGTCATGGTGCAATCAGAAGAAAGCGCCAAATTCGACGGCATGCCCCGCTCGGCCATTTCCACCGGCTTGGCCGATTTTATTCTGCCCCCCGAAAAAATGCCTAGTCAGCTCCTCGCCTTTGCCAAGCACCCCTACGCCAGCAATGAACGCTCTGAAATTCTGTTATCCGACGAAGACGGCCTGACGCGCATCTTTTCCCTGTTGCGCGAACGCTGCAAAATCGACTTTACCTATTACAAACCCAGCACGGTGACGCGGCGCATCGAACGGCGCATGACCATCAATCAGACCGAAAGCATTAAAGATTATCTCAACTACATGCTCAATTATCCCAGCGAAGTCGTGGCCCTCTATCGGGAACTTTTAATCGGGGTCACCTGTTTTTTCCGTGATCAGGAGGCTTTTGACTACCTGGCCGCAGACGTGTTGCCGGAAATTATGCGCAATGCCGGTAAACGTGAAGTCCGTTTTTGGGTTTCGGCCTGTTCCACCGGCGAAGAGGCCTACTCCCTGGCCATTCTGGCCCGGGAATGTATGGATCAGCTTGGACTGAATCGTGATGTAAAAATTTTCGCTACCGATATTGACCGTGACGCGGTACAGTTTGCCGCCACCGGCTCTTACCCCGAAAGCATTGCGGCCGATCTATCATCCCAGCATTTAAGCAAATATTTTCACAAACGCGACGATAATTTTCAAATTTCCCGCCAGATCCGCGAAATGGTGGTTTTTGCCCAGCATAATCTCATTAAAGACCCGCCCTTTACCAACATTGATCTTTTAACCTGCCGCAATATTTTGATTTACCTGCAACCGGTTTTACAGCGTAAAGTGATGGAATTTTTCAACTTTCCCCTGGCTAAAGGCGGGTTTCTTTTTTTGGGCAGCAGCGAAACCACCGGTGAAATGGGCGATTTGTTCGAACCCCTGCATCAGAAGTTTAAAATCTATCGCACGCGCGGCAGAATTCTGCACACCGGTGAGATTCAGCGGGCGCCTTCAATTACCGATACCCGTTATCGGCAGATGAAGGGCCAATTTACCGCGGCAAGACGCCTGTTGGGCACCAGCGAAGACGAACATTTGCTCGAACGGTTTTTGCAGGCGGCCAGTGAAGATTTTCTGCCCCTGGCCCTGATCGTCAACGAGCAGCTGGAACTTTTACGCATTGTGGGTGAGGCCGACGGCTTTCTCAAATTGCCGTCAGGGCATCTGGTCAACGACATTACCAAAATGGTCATCAAGGAAATATCCATTCCGCTGGTCACCGGCATACAAAAAGCCTTTCGCCAGAATCAGGAGCAGCGCTTTTCCAATATCCGTATGTGCCGCTCCGGCAAGATGACCCTCATCGATTTATGGATTCGCCCCCTGCCGTGCAAAAAACATCAGGAATCCCTGGTGGCCATATTCCTTCGCGAGGTCGCCCAGCAACAGAATCTGACCGACATGGTTCCCCAAAGTTACGACATGAGCCTGGAAACCGAAGAGCGGCTGCGCGACCTGGAGCAGGAACTGCAATTCACGCGGGAAAACTTGCAGGCCACCATCGAAGAGCTGGAAACCTCCAATGAAGAACTGCAGGCCACCAACGAAGAACTGCTGGCCAGCAATGAAGAATTGCAGTCGACCAACGAAGAGTTGCAGTCGACCAACGAAGAGCTTTTTACCGTCAATGCCGAATACCAGAGCAAAATCATCGAGTTGACCGAACTGCATAACGATGTCGACAACCTGCTGTCGGCGACGCAAATCGGCCAGTTGTTGCTCGATGAGAACCTTGAGGTTCGCCGTTTCTCCCACAATATCACCGACATTTTCAAGCTCCTCGACAGCGATATCGGCCGACCCATCACCCATATTAACCATTCACTGCAAGATATTGATCCCGTGGCGGTGGTGCGGCAGGTGCAGCGAAGCAACCATAAGGCCGAACTTGAAGTTAAAACCCGCGACAACAAATGGCTGTTGATGCGGGTGGTGCCCTACGCCGTGGCCCCCGGGGCCTTCGCCGGAACAGTGCTCACCTTTGTCGATATCAGCGTCGTTAAACAGGCCCAGGAAGAGATGCGTAAATCGCAACAGCTATTTGCGGCCATCGCCAACCACAACCCGGCCCTGGTGTGGATGGCCGATCTCACCAAGGCCTGCACCTGGTTTAATGATACCTGGTTCAAATTTACCGGGCGCACTTTGGAACAAGAATACGGCGATGGCTGGGCCGAAGGGGTGCACCCCGATGACCTGGAAGACTGTATCAAAATTTACACCAGCGCCTTCGACCGGCGTAAACCCTTCAGTATGGAATACCGGCTGCGCCATTTCGACGGCGAATACCGCTGGTTGCTTGACGAAGGGGCGCCGCGCTATGGAGAAAACCAGGAATTTCTCGGTTATATCGGTTTTTGCCTGGACATCACCGATCACAAGGAGATGGAAGCGCGCCTGATTGCCAATGAGCAGAAGTGCCGCCAACACCTGGCCGAGCTAAAAGCCGCAGGGCAAATTTCATGAACCGAACCCCCAAAGATAAAGATCATCTCGGGCTCTTGCGGGCCAGCGCGGAAGCAATTCTCGCCCGCGCCGAGCATGATGGCCTGGCCTTATCCATGGTGCGCGACCTGGAAAGCGCGCTGCATGAGCTTTCGGTCTACCAGATTGAACTCGAAATGCAGAATGAACAGCTGCAGCACACCCAGCAGCAGTTGCAGCAGGCCCGTGACGAATACCAGTCGCTCTACAATCAGGCCCCCAACGGCTACCTGACCCTCGATGAACACGGG
>JAACTI010000171.1:4444-13406 GCA_009993495.1 Deltaproteobacteria bacterium
ACACGGGATCATCCGCCGCCACAATGCCACTTTTGTCACACTGATGAACAAAGGCGAACAGAATTTTTGTGGCACTCCCCTGGTTAATTTGATTGATCCCCAGGATCGTGAACTCTGGCTGGGTCGTTTTTCAACCTTTTACAAAAACCCCCAGGGGAAAAATCTGGATATCCGCATCAACCGGCCCGACAAACGCCTGCGCTGGCTGCGGCTGACCGGCAGCCGCGATCTTAGCGCCGAACCTGCTCAGGGAAAAACAAACAGGCTTCTGGTTGCGGCCTCTGACATCACCCGTGAAATGCTCGCCGAACAGGAGAAACTTCGCACCGAACTGCAATTACTCCAGGCGGAAAAACTTCAGAGCATCGGCACCCTCGCCGGGGGCATCGCCCATGATTTCAATAATATTCTCGCCGCGCTGTCCGGCAATATTTCATTGGCCCGTTTAAAGCTGGCTAAGGAGCACATCGTCCAGAAATATCTTCAGTCGGCGGGGGAATCAATTCAGCGGGCAACCCAGCTGACCAACCAGTTGTTGACCTTCTCCAAAGGCGGCGCGCCGGTTTGCAACAGTCTTGACCTGAAAGGGCTGCTCGAAGAAGTTGTGCGCTTTAATCTGGCGGGTAGCGCCATCAGGCCGCAGTTTCTCTGGGACGAAAACTTATGGCCTGTTTATGCCGACCAGGAGCAATTGCACACCGTCTTTGAACAACTAACCAGCAACGCCCGCCAGGCCATGCCCAATGGCGGTCACCTGTTGATCGAAGCGGGAAACATCAACCTCGGTGAGTGCAGTATCCCGGGATTACCTGCGGGATCCTATTTACATATCCAGGTCACAGACAATGGCGTCGGCATTTCGCCGGAGCACCTGCCACGTATCTTCGACCCCTATTTCTCACCCCAAAAGGCGGGAAAAGGTCTGGGCCTGGCCACGGTCTACTCCATTATCAAGCGTCATGGTGGCAAGATCATGGTGTCATCCCAACCAGGGCACGGCACCAGCTTCAATATTTACCTGCCCGCAACCGAAAAACAAAGGCAGCTTGAATCAGAGGCTGAACTCGAAGTTTTCAGTAGCGTCGAAAACGCCCATGTTTTGCTGATGGATGATGAAGAAGCTATTTGTCTTGCCACCGGAGCCATGCTCGAAGAACTGGGGCACCGGGTCGTCATCGCGCGCGACGGGCAAGAAGCCATCGAGGCGTTTTGCCGCGCCCGGGAAGCCGGAAAAGCGTTCGATCTGGTGATTATGGATCTGACGGTTCCCGGCGGCATGGGGGGCAAAGAGGCCATTGCCGAAATTCTTAAAATTGATAAAACGGCCTGTGTTCTGGTATCGAGCGGCTACGCCGATGATCCGGTTATGGCCAACTACCGCGAATACGGTTTCTGCGGCGTCATTGCCAAACCCTACACCTTCAACACGCTCGCAACCGCCCTCGGCCAGGCGATAAAAAACCCGCACCTTCGGAATTACCGGATGGACATTGTTTAGTGTTTTTCGCTGTTCTGAAAAATTTCGTCGGCGGCTACCAAAATTTCGATTGGTGGATTGTAGCCAATGAGTTTGGCGGTTTCCAGGTTGAGTGAAATTTGCGGTGGATCTTCGAATATCTGGTTCAAATCTCCGGGTTTGGCCCCGTTAAAAATTTTACCGGCGGTGCGGGCATGAAATTCGCCCACATATTTAAACCCGGCCTGGGCAATGCTCACCAAGGCCCCCAGCTTTACCAGCCGCGCGCCGGGCTGTGAGAAGGTGGGGATGCGTCTTTTGAGCAGGGGGGCCATCATGGCGGGCATGTTGGCATCGTTGACCCCGGTCTGGTTGGTGATGTACACGGCATCAACTTTGGGGGCCAGAAATTCATGACATTCAACCACCGTTGAATTTGCCAGTTTGAGATCGGGCGTCTGATTAATACTGAAACAACTGACCACCTCGAAACCGATTTCGGCGGCGACTTTTTCGACATCGGCAATCGCCGCGTAGGTGCGCCCTTCCGGAGTATTTTCGTAAACAACCCCCAATCTGCGATAGCCGACAATGTCATGGAAAAGTCTGACCTGGCGCTGATAGCGGGTCGGATCGACCCGGGCATGCAGATGCGGCCAGCCGGAATACTCGTCGGTTTTGACAATGCCTGCCTTCAGAGGATCGCTCGCTGAAAAGACCATAACCGGCGTGCTGATCTGCGCATCCGCCATATCCTGACCGGCCCAGGTGCCCAGCGCGATGACAAAGTCGATATCTTTTTTCTTGTTCAAACGTTCAACCAGCTGGGCCTTGACCGTTTTCCGTTTTTCCTTATCCCAGTCTTCTTCATAAAAGCCATCGGCGACAAAGCTCAGCTGGTCACTTTTGGCATTTTTCACCAGCCAGTTCCATATGGAACGGGCATCAGAGGTATCTTCAAACTCGGGGAAATCGGGGACACTAAGCCAGCCCAAACCAGCCAGTCCTTTGACAAAAGCGATCAGATTCGGTGGATAGTTGGGGAAAGGGCCCGCTTCCAGATACGCAAGCCGAATCACCTTCCCTGCCGGCAGCGCAGGTGTCGCCGGGAAGTCTTCGGCGGCTTGTGCAAAAACCGCAAGGGACGCAAGCAGCAAGATCAGCAACAACACTCTGGTCAGAAAAGGGAACTTTCCCATGGCCAATGCTCCAAAATTTTACGGGATTTTGCGGGAAGCTTATTCTTTCCAGCTCTATAGAATCTCTGTCACCGGCACCTGGGGCAGGTTGAAGGCTTGGGCGACCCCGGCGTAGGTGATTTTTCCGTCAACCAGATTGATTCCGGCGCGAATGCCGGGATTTTTTGTGGCGGCTTGGCGCCAGCCGTCATTGGCAATCGCCAGGGCATAGGGCAGGGTTGCGTTGGTCAGGGCCATGGTCGAGGTCAAAGGAACCGCGCCCGGCATATTGGCAACGCAGTAGTGCACAATGCCATCCACCATGTAAATTGGCTCCAGATGAGTCGTGGGTCGAGAGGTTTCAAAACAGCCGCCCTGATCAATCGCCACATCGACAAGCACCGCGCCGGGCTTCATAACGGCCAGCATCTCGCGGGTGACGAGCTTGGGGGCCTTTGCCCCGTGGAGCAGCACCGCACCTATGACCAGGTCTGCCTGCGGAATCAAGCTGCGCAGGGTGGCGGGGGAAGACATGAGGGCGACGCAGTTTTTTGGCATGACTTCAGATAAATGACGCAAACGGTCGAGATTGGTGTCAAGGAGATAGACATGAGCCCCCAAGCCGCAGGCCATATGTGCGGCCTGAGTTCCCACCGTGCCGCCGCCCAGCACCAGCACCGTCGCCGGCGCTACACCGGGCACGCCCCCCAGCAGAATGCCGCGCCCCCCCTGGGAGCGCTCCAGATACTTGGCTCCTTCCTGGGCCGCCATGCGCCCGGCGATTTCACTCATGGGGGTGAGCAGGGGCAGACTGCCATCGGGGTTTTCAATCGTTTCGTAGGCAATACAGGTCGCGCCGGTTGTCAGCATGGCGCGGGTCAGGCTTTCTGAAGCCGCGAAGTGAAAGTAGGTGAAGAAAATCTGCCCTGGACGAATCAGGGCATATTCTTCTGGTTGTGGTTCTTTGACGTGCATCAGCATTTCGGCCCGGGCAAAAATGTTGGCCTTGTTGCCGATAATTTCGCCACCGACCTGGCGGTAATTCTCATCACTGAAGCCACTGCCCACGCCAGCGCCTGCTTCGACCAGCACTTGGTGGCCATGGTTCTGCATCACTTCAACCCCGGCCGGCGTCATGCAAACACGATTTTCTTCGGTTTTGATTTCTTTCAGTAGGCCAACGATCATCTCAGCTTCCTCCTGATCTTCAAGTTTACGCACAGATCAAGTTTAACCTAAAAAATGACACTTTGCAGAGGGTCGCCGAAAAGGGCTCAAATCTGCTCTTTATCCTTCGATTGCAGGGCAGAAAAGTCGATCAGCAGGGCACTGGCAATAAAGGTGTCCAGTTCCAATTGACGCCGCCCGAGGAGTTTTTCGGCAAGGTCTGCCAGCAGATCAAATTCACGGGCAAACGTTTGGGCAAAAGGGTGGCGCAGGGCGGCGATTTTAAGGGGATCGCTGTCCGTGAAATTGAGGGTGCAAAAAGCATCGGAAAAAGATTCCCCCGAAATATCCATATGCGGCAGCCCGTGCAGGCGGCAGGTCATGGGGCGCTGCGCGTACACCAGACAGCGACCAGCGCCGCCAAGCAGGGGACAAGGGGTGAGATCGTCTTCGGGCATCTCTTCCCAGTCGTTGTGGGGCAGACGATTGAGAATGTAGGGATGCTGAAATTCCGGCCACTGCTGTTGCAGCTGCGCCGTGCGGGCCCGGGCTTTCATCCGTACCAGGTCACGGCTTGCGGCTGTCAGGGACAGAAATCCCTGTTGCAGCAGGGCGGCATCAAGCAGGCTGATTTCGAACAGCCCGCGACAGCACTCTGAGCAACCGGCACGGCAGGCAATCTGCTCTCCTGCCACCTGGATGCAGCCGGCAAACCATTGGTCGATTTCGCCAAGCAAACCCTGATAAGCCGCCAGTATGGCGCGCATGTCAGGCCTCGCCCCAGAGACTGCGGGTACCGAAACGCAGGGCCAGGGCCTTGGATTGTTCGCGTTTTTCCAGCCGTTTACGTGCACGTTCCGGGGCACCTTCGAACAGAAATTTTTCCAGTTCGGTTTCGGGGATCACCCCAGGGACCAGTTGTTTCTCGCCGTTGACATCGAGGGCGACGAAGGTCACAAACGAGGTGGCACACAGGGTGCGTTCGCCCGTGAGCATATCTTCAGCAATGACCTTGACAAAAACCTCTACGGAGGTACGGCGACTCCAGGTGGCAAAGGCTTCGAGGCATACCGATTGCCCGGCCCGAATGGGATGGAGAAAATCGACCGAATCGGTGGAGGCGGTCACCACCGAGCGTCGCGCGTGGCGGGTGGCGGCAATGGCGGCAGTATCATCGATGTAGGCCATAACCTTGCCGCCAAACATGGTGCCGTAGTGGTTGGTATCGGGGGGGAGTACCATGGAGGCTTTAACCGTGCGGGAATCTTTACAGAATTTAGCGGTGGGTTCAGACATCATCTTCGGCTCCTGCGATGATAGGTGTATCCGGGCGACGGCGACCTGTTTCACGGCTGTTGCGGACGTGGGGTGGTGAAAAGTGACCGCCGACAAAGATGACAACCGGTTACTGCTGCTCTATAATCCTCTGCAACCGGTTGAAACGCAACCGCTCTTGTCGCGGTTCCGCTTCGGAGACACAAGCTCGAAACCGCCATGCCACGGGCCGCGTCAAGTCTTCCCCCGGAGCTTAGTTCTCGCCCTTTGGGCGGTGAAGAGTTACAAATGGAGATGCCCCCTGACTGAAAAAGCCCCCACCTCTGCCGTTTACCTGACTCCCGATGGCGCCCGCCAAATGCGCGCCGAATTGAAGGAGATTCTTTATACCCTGCGGCCCGAAATGGTAAAAACCGCCGCCTGGGCGGCCAGTAATGGCGATCGCAGTGAAAATGCCGATTATCACTATGCCAAACGTCGCTTGCGCCAGCTGGATAGTCGCATTCGTTTTTTAAGCAAGCGACTCGAAGCGGCGACGATTGTCGACCCCGTCGAACAGCTTAAAATTGCCAAAGGGCGGGTGTTGTTTGGGGCCCGGGTACGGGTGGAAAATGAGGCGGGCGAAGAAAAGACCTTCAGAATTGTCGGTGCCGATGAGCTGGATCTCAGTCGTGGCCACATCAGCTGGACGTCGCCCCTGGGGCGGGCGCTCTTGGGCGCAAAAAGTGGCGAACTGGTGAGCTTTGACGCCCCCGGCGGCAAGACCGAGCTGGAAATTCTGGAGGTTGATTACCGGCCTTTTTGAAGTGACCTGCGGCTTTCAGGTCACAAAACGTCCCGCCCGCGATTCCAGAAAGACCCCATATCTCTTATCAACTTCAACAATATGTTCGAGCACCCAGGTTCTCAGCAGCTTCAGCAGGGCTGCCGCCAGGCTGCCGGTGTCGGCGCTGGCGTTTTTTTTCAGCTCTTCAATGGCCACAATCAGCTCGCCATGATGGCGGCGATGGTCTTCCAGCCCGGAAAAACCGTAAGCGGCCATCAGTTTTTCTTCATGGGCAAAGTGGTCGACCGTATAGTTTTGGAGCATGGCAAGAATGTCAGTCAGCACTTCATCGCTGCGTTTATCGCGCAGGGCTTCATAGAGGCGATTGATCTGGTCAATCAGTTGACGATGTTCATTGTCGAGGGCGACAATGCCGGTTTCATACACGGTTTTCCAAGCAATAACGGCCATAGGCAACTCCTGATTTATGGCGGAAACAAAGCTTAGCTCTCAAGCATTTTAACGCAGTTGCGGCCGGTCTCTTTGGCGGCGTAAACCCCGCGATCGGCCAGTTTGATGACATCTTGCGGTTGGGCCATGGCGGTTGTTCGCGCGGCAACACCAACGCTGATGCTGCCCCGCCATTCTCCACCGGGAACTTTAACCCGCAGGGATCTGATTTTCTCGTGAACCTGGGTTGCAATTTTCAATGCCCCCGGTGCGTCGGTTTTGGGGCAGATAATCAAAAATTCATCGCCTCCCAGGCGACACACCATATCATCGGTACGTACCGCATATTTCAGTTGCCTCGCCAGCTCACATAAAACCTGATCGCCGGCATCGTGACCATGGTTATCATTAATGGCCTTGAAGCCGTCGGCATCAATCATCATGCAGGCCAAGGGCAAGTCACTTTCCAGGGCTTGGAGCCATAGCCGTTCGAGAGTCTGCATCGCGTGACGGCGATTAGGCAGGCCGGTCAAAACGTCGGTCAATGCCAGTTCGCCGAGTTTACGATTGGCTTCAAACAAAGCCTGGGTGCGTTCGGCAACGCGCTCTTCCAGATTCTGGTTCAACTCAAATAATTGGCGGTTGCGATTGGAAACCAGCTGAAACAGGTTGTGAAATGATTTCAGCAAAAGCCCGGTGGCCTTGTCGACCGCCCGTTCCTCCAGACGGTAAGCCGTAGTAAATGTTACCCCGGATTGAATCGACCGAATCTGGCGCACCATACTCATGTCGGACCCCAGAATGTGGCTCACCAGCCAATTCATGAGGAATTCGAACAGATTGCGCGCATTTTGCACATCGCCACCGCTCATCTGCTGATGCATCAAAACGACTTCATCAATAAAGTCTCGGTGTTCCTGCGTATGATGATCGGTATGCCGGACATCGACCTTATATTCCTTAGCCAGTACTTCTTCTTCTTCAAAATGGTACTGGGTGTAGGCTACCAGCTCAGAGTAGAGAGTTTCGACATCCTGCTCATGCAGCTGGTTTTCAGACAGCTGGCGGCCAAAATCATTCGTCAGCTTCACCAGATGTTGATGTTGACGATCGACCTCGTCAAAACCGGTGTTAAAGGAAGCTTCCCACTGAAAAACATCCATAATATCTATCCCCGGTTGAAGTTTGACCTCTGTGATGCCCAAACCTGTTGCCGATCAATAGTAGCAGAAAAGCCCCTTGTGTCTATCTCTGCCCTCCAAAATTTGGGCGCAGGGCGGAGGATGCCCTGCGTTTGCAAACAAGATCCCCCTTGCGCCCCGTGGGTGCAAGACGAACGCGGATGAAAGTGCCCTTGCTTTGAAGGTGCAGCGAAGAGGGTACCCGGCTGATTTTCTTTGCATTTCAGGCTCCAATCAGTATAGTTGGAGCGGAAAAGGGGCCTGATGATGGATGAACGACGCAAACTTGAACAGACGCTCAACGAAATTCAGTCCAAGATGAAAGAACTGGAAATCGCCTATGAGCAATATTTTGCCGGGGTCGAGAAACGCGAACCACAAAAGACCCGCGCCCAGGTGGAACAGAGCTTGCGTCATCTGAGCTGTCAACCCATCTTTCGGACCGCCACCAAATTCCGTTATCAGCAACTGGCAACACGCTTTCAGTCTTACAAACAGCACTGGGATCGCATTTTGCGTCTGATGGATGAAGGGAAATATCACCGCCATCTGGCCGCGGCTCATCCTGGGAACAGGCCCGCTGCCACGGCGAAATCTCAGGGAGAAAATTCGGCGGCGGCCAGTGATAGCGCACAACCCAGCGAAACAGATCGCTTGCTCAGCCAACTGATGGAGGCCCGCGCGGCCTGCGGACTGGTGGGCCCCGCTCTGACGCGGGAAAAGATTGATCAGTTTCTCGCAACCCAGAAGCAGAAAGTTATTGAAAAATTTGGTGATCGTCCGGTGGAATTTCAGGTCGATACCAGCAGCGGCAAGCCGCAGATCAAGGTGCGATTAAAGAAGGAGACGTCTCACGCTTAGGTTTGGCAAAAAACCTGCGAAAACGGCACTGGTCTGCATGGGTGGCGGGATTTTGGGGGCCGCTTGGGAGATCGGCTGTCTGACAGCCCTCGATCGCATGTTACGTGGGCGCTATGCCACCAGCCAATGCGATCTGTATATTGGCATCAGTGCGGGCTCGGTGGTTGCCAGCCTGCTGGCCAATCGGGTGCCTCCTGCGCGAGTGTACGAAGCGCTGATCAAAGATCAACGCGCCGCCTTTAATTTTTCGCGGGCCGATATTTACCGCCTGAATAAAAAGCAGTTGTTCTTCGCCACGGGTCGAACTTTACTGAACATGACCCGCAGTGCCCGACAGTATTATCGGCGCCAGAAAAGCCTGCACTTTTCTGATGTGTTTTACATTCTGCAAGAACAGCTGCCCGCCGGGATTTTCTCGCTCAACCCGCTCCAGAGTTATCTGTGCCGCGCTTTTAACGAAGAAAATTTGATCGATAATTTCACGGAACTCTCCGCTGAACTTTATATTCCCGCCTTCGATATCGACCTGGGGGAACGTGTGGTTTTTGGCACTGAGGGCCAGCGGGATCTGCATCTTTGTCAGGCCATTACCGCCTCCTGCGCGATTCCGGTTTTTTTCCAGCCCTTT
>JAACTI010000172.1 GCA_009993495.1 Deltaproteobacteria bacterium
TGAGCAAATGTCCGGCCTGGGTAAAAGTCTCTTCCAAGGCGACGCGCTCTGCTACGCTCAGGGGTTTCCGCGGTTCGCCACGCAGGCGGTTCAATTGCGCGCTGACTTCTTGCGCCTGTTGCTCATAACTAACGAGCTGCTGACGATGGGCCACCAGCGTTTGCCCAAACCACAGGGCCAGCATGATCAGCACTAGCGCCAAGCTCAAAAAACCGTAAGTCACCATCCGATTGTTGACATAGCGACGACTGGCGAGATTCACATGTAATTTCATCCGCGATCCCACATAAGGCTTTCAGCCACACCAATGGCCGCCGCCATACCCGCCGCATCGGCAGCATTCAGGTTGAGATGATGCGACCTGACCAGACTGAGCAGAGGAGAGGGCAGCTCCTGTGCTGGGCGGTCAAAAACCGAAGTGATGGCGGCGCTGAGCTCCTGCGTATCGGGCCAGTCTGTTTGCAGATACAGGGCTGAACGGGCATAAACACTGTGGGCGCTGCGATAGGTCACCAGGGTGCGGTTTATTTCCTGAAAAACCCTTTCAGCGTCAACCATCCCCGCCTTAGACCGGTGAAAATCGAGAATGCCATTCTGTACCGACAACAGGCTGAGTTGTTGCTGATTAACGGCCACAAAGATAAAATCTTTGCCCAACTCAATTTGAGTACGAAAACAGTTATAGATCTGTAATGACTGAAAATCGATCAATGCGACCGAGAATCCGGCCTCGGTCAAAAGCTCTTCATACTGCTGACGCACCTGCTGATCGATGGCCGAAACCAGCACTCGGCTACTGCCTGATTCACGCTGACCCAGCTCTTGAAAGTCAATGGCGATGTTTTTATAGCTGTCCGGCAACAGCTCTTTCAGTTGCCAGCGCACCAGATCCAGCCCTTGACGGCGGTTTTTGAATGTTGTTTCAAGATCGAGCAGAAACACATGCCCGGCCGCATCGGGCAAACACAGAGCAATGCGCTCTTCTCGGCCCCTGAGGGGGCTGAGGAGATCCTTGAGGGCATCGACAAACACCTGAGGTTTTTGCACATTCGGTTCCCGTGCGGTGGGCACAACCACCCCTTCGCTCAGGGTGAGAGTCTGCCCTCCACAGAGCACGCGGCGGCGGCCTCTGCGCTTCATAGAGACCGCCCGTAACCCCTGGCGTCGGACTTCAATTCCAATGAAATTTCGACCAAACACCCGGTTCGCTATCCTTCTGCAAAGGTCACTCGGTTAATTTCACGCAAGGTGGTTTCACCTGCCACAAACTTGTTGATTGCCGCCTGACGCAAAAAAACCGTGCCCGTCGCGGCGGCGAGTTTTTTCAATTCGGAGACCGGGCTTTTGGCGACGATCATCTCACGCATCTGATCATTCATTTCAAGCAGTTCGACAATAGCACTTCGCCCATGATAGCCCAGACCGTTACATTCTTTACACCCCACCCCGTGGAAATAGACGCGACCACCAAAATGCGCCGGATCAAGCCCGCCCTCTCTCAGTTCATCATCAGTGTAGGTTATTTCGGTGCGACAATGGGGACATATTTTACGAATCAAGCGCTGCGCCATAACACAATTGAGACAAGAAACAAAATTATAGGGGTCGATCCCCATATGCAAAAAACGCCCCAGCACGTCGAACACATTATTCGCGTGCACCGTAGTAAAAACCAGATGACCGGTGAGGGCCGATTGTACAGCAATTTGTGCTGTTTCCGGGTCGCGAATTTCGCCCACCATGATTTTATCCGGATCATGGCGCAGAATCGAACGCAGCCCCCGCGCAAATGTCAGCCCTTTTTTTTCGTTAACCGGCACCTGCACCACCCCCTTGACCTGATATTCCACGGGGTCTTCGATGGTAATAACCTTCTCTTCTTCGGCATCAATTTCCGACAAAGCCGCGTAGAGGGTGGTGGTCTTGCCACTACCGGTGGGGCCGGTGACCAGCACCATGCCATAGGGTTCGCGAATACGCGCCCGAATTCTTATGCGCTCGCGCTCTTCGAAACCCAACACTTCCAGGGTCAGCCCGTGCATATCGGCGGCAATGGACTCTTTGTCCAAAATGCGAATAACCGCATCCTCACCAAAGATGGTCGGCATAATCGACACTCGGAAATCGATGGATTTATCGGCCAGCCGCACCTTGAAACGACCGTCCTGAGGAATACGGCGCTCAGAGATATCGAGCTCGCTCATGACCTTGATCCGCGAAATAATCGGCGACTGAAAGCGCCCGTCAATCGTTTCCGTTGCCTGACTGAGAACCCCGTCAATCCGATATTTAATCACCACCCCCCCGGCGGTGGATTCGATATGAATGTCACTGGCGCGCTTAGTCAGTGCATCGTACAGGGTTGAGTCGATCAGGCGGATAATCGGACTGGTGTCGGCGGTGAGTTTTTCGATGGAAAGAACTTCATCGCCCTTGTCGGTTTCCTTAATCAGTTGCAGCTTGAAATCTTCCGAGGCTTCACGCAACACCCGTCGTGAACCCTCGCCACGCTCCAGCAGCTTTTCGATTTGGATCCGCGAAGCAACTTTCAGCTGCAGACGCAAACCCAATTGCATTTCAAGACGATCGAGCATCTGCACATCGGTCGGATTGGCCACCGCGACCGTCAGCACATCGTCATCACGCTGCAGAGGTACCAACTTGTTTTTCAGCGGCACTCCGGCGGGCATCAAGGCCATTAAATCAGGGTCGAGAAAGGCCGTTTTCAAGTCAACGAACTCATAACCAAATTGACGGGCCAAAGCCTGGGCCAGCTGTTCTTCGTTAAAAGAGCCTTCGGCCAGCCCGGTCTCACCAAAATTTTTGCCGGTTATCTGAAGTTTTTCCAGCAACAGGTCGACTTCTGCTGAGGTGATAGTGCCCATCTCGACCAGAATCCGCCCGATTTTTTTGCGCTCATATTTCATTTTGCCTGTTTCCTCAATTGACCGCCTGCCCCATTTGAAAAATCGGCACATACATGGCCACGACTATCAGACCGATCATCAAGCCCATAACCAGCATCAAGATGGGTTCAATCATGGTCGTCAAGCGCACCAGACGTTTCTCAACTTCAGCTTCATAAAAGTTGGCGATATCGCCCAGCATCTCGGTCAGAGCACCGGTCGCTTCGCCAACCGCCACCATGCGCAGGGCAATGGGGGGGAAAAACTCGGCGCGCATCAGAGATTGAGAGAGGGAGGTGCCTTCTTCAACGCGCTGCACTGCCGCAACCATTTCGACTTCCAGCCGCCGGTTATTCAGAGTGCCGCGCGACATGGACATGGCGGGCACCAGGGGGGTGCCGCTGGCGAGGGTCGTCCCCAAAGTACGCATAAAACTGGAAATAGCATAATCCCGCAGCAAAACCCCGAAAAAAGGCAGTTTCAAGAGCAGGCGGTCGACCAACAAGCGCCCGGAGTTGGTGCGCAGAAAACGTTGAAACCCCAGCACCAGCAAAACCCCCGCTAAAATCACCAAAGGTAAAAAAGTGGTTAAGCCCTCGGCGACGGCAATCAACATCCGGGTTAACAAGGGCAACTGCAAATTGGCGTCGGTGAAAATTTGGGTAAAACTGGGCACCACATAAATCAGCATAAAAAACAGCACCACCGAAGCCAGGCTGGTGAGAATGATGGGATAAAAAGAGGCACTGCGAATGCGGGCGCGTATGGCTTCGACCCGTTTCTGATATTCGATAAAGCGGCCGATTGTTTGGGGAAGGTCACCGGTTTTCTCCCCCGCACGAATCGAAGCAACATACAGGTGCGGGAAGAAATGGGGGTGCTTGTTGAAGGCGTCAGAGAGTGAACTGCCCGATTTAATTTCATCACGGATCTCGCGCAACACGTCACGCAAAGCCCCGTTTTCCATTTGCTCAATCAGGGTTTCGATCACCTGCAAAATCGGCAGGCCCGAACGAATCAGCACCAGGAGTTCCTGATTAAAGGTCAAGAAGCGCTCGCCGGTCAGTTTACCCTGGTAACGCTTTCCCAGGCCCGGCGAAAAAATTTGTCGGCGCACGGAAAAGACGAAAAAACCCTGTTCTTCCAAGTGTTGCCGCAAAAGATCACGACTCGCTGAATCGATAATTCGCTCAACAATGCGACCATCGGCCGTACCGATTTTACATATAAAACTCGCCATAGGGGCGAAATTATCACATCACGCGCAAAAATTAAACGCCCTAAGCAAACAAAATAACACCACTTTTCAGGAAAAAAAATGCCCCTGTTCAGCACTTTTTTTGTCGGAGCGGCTTTTAGCCGCGAAAATCGCCCACGAAGGCGGCTCCTCCAGCGTCATTACGCCAGGATTTTAGCCGAAATCCCAGGTTTTCAGGGTTGAAAATCTGGTTATCCTACAGCAGCATTCGGGGATGATGATCATGGGGTGGACAAGTGAATAGTTACAAAAAAATTCAACCGACATCCGCCGCTGCGTGAAAGAGCACCCCGGAGTTGCGGCATCAGTCGCCACGCTGCCGACGGGCGGTGATCGACTCACCGCCAATGCCCCAATTATCCGTCGGCACCTCATCGATCACCACCACCGTCGTCGCCGGATTTTTACCCAGCACCTCGACCAGCAACTGGGTCACTCCTGCGATCAATTGCTGTTTCTGGGCAGCAGTGGTGCCGTCATCGGTGATGCGAATATTCACAAAAGGCATAGTTGCTCTCCTGGTGGGGGAAATATCACGGTTTCAACAGAATACCGGGGTCGAATCCGACGCGGATACCGCCCCAATGTTTACCGTTAATCAGGATCGGCAGCGACAAATCACACAAAACTTCGCCGGTATCACGCATATAGGTCTGCAATAAAAAGGCCTCACGATTACCTGCGGCGCGGCGGCCGGTGGGATCGTTGAACATGCGTTTGTCGCGACTGGCCGACAAATCGACCAGATGGTCGCCGGTGAGGGGCTGAGAAAACTTGCGGTTGTGGGTAGGAGCATAGCCATTTACGTCGACACAGAGAGCAAAAATAGTCCCCGAGACATTTTCCAAAAGACGGTCATATTCAGGGCGCAGTTCCTGTTCGAACAGTCGGTCATAATTGGTCGAATATTTCACCGGGTCTGTGCCGGGGATTAATTGGTAATTGGTATCAAACACCGAAACTCCGCGTTTTTGCATAGCGCTGATCTTCTCTTGACACAGGTTCCGCAAATTTCCGGCATGGGCAAGAATCCTCTCAAAGGGGCCTTCGCCGGTTGTGAAGCAGGCGACTAACTGCTGCATCTTTTCCGTAACCTGTTGCAATTCACTGGTCACCTGGTGAGAAACATCGAGCTGAGTACCGACATCGGCACTGATATGGTGAATATCACCGACCTTGCTATGCATCACTGAATTTGCCGCCGAAACTTCTTCGACCGCAGTTTTGATATTGTTAAGCCGCGTCCCATTCTGCTCGAATTGCCCGATCATCACTTCGAAAGAACGGCAGGATTCCGCGGCAATGCTTGAGGTTTGCACCGCAAATTGGCTGATTTCGGAAGCTTCCTTACTTGAAGATTCGATCATTGCCAGCATGCCGTTGAGTTGATCCGCAATATCAGAACTGGCACGGCTGGCCTGTTCAGCAAGAGATTTGACTTCGCCGGCAACCACCGAAAAACCCTTGCCGGCTTCGCCCGCGCGGGCGGCCTCCACTGCGGCATTAAGGGCCAGCAAACCCGTTTGAAAAGAAATATCCTGAATAGTACGAATAATTTTGCTGATATCGCGCGAGCAATCACCCATGGCCTTAAGGGTCTGATCGTGACGGGAAATTTGCCCCTGCATCGCACCAATGTCGGTGTTCAGCGCTTCGAGGGAGCCAAACGAGGCCCGCGCAGTTTCGAGACTCTGACGGGTCGACTGGTCAATTTCAACACTATGGCTTGAAATATTTTCAATCGCACGCGTTGCTTCTGTGCTGGAACCAAAAACTTCGGCCGCCAGGCTTTGCTGCGCGATCGCCTGCTGATGTGAATTTGCCACCCGGTTGGCGACTTTGGCCGAACTGACCGCAATAGTGATCCCCATGCGCCGGATGGTGCCGATGGTGCCACGCAGACGTGTGATAAAGAGATTGTAATTATCGGCAAGTTCAAGAAATTCGTCGTGGGTGGTCACTTTAAGTGCAACCGACAAGTCGGCGTCATCTGTAATCATGCTCGCCAGTTGCTGATTCATCTGGCGAATGGGCCGCACCATCAGGTAGCGCAAAAACAACAGCGTCAGCACACTGCACACCAGGGACGCCAGGACAAGGCTCAGAAACACGGTCTGGCCCCGGCTGGCCAGAGCTTCGAGTTGCAGAATAAACCCCTCCGTGCCCTTACTTGTCTGTATCGATTTTTGCAAAGACTGCAGCAGCATCCAGCCCCAAAGAGCCGTCACCACCTGCAAACCCGTCAGCATCACAAGATTGCCAACCAGCTTGCGTGTCAGCGTGTTAAAAACCCCCTTTTCCAGCCAAACATAAAAATTCATACACCATGACATACGCGTCACTCCTTCTGTCGAACAAGAACAAACAGTGTTTTCCTCCAACATCATTGAACAATTCTAACCTTTTTCCCATTTTTGTCAATCGAACTTGAGCGTTTTTGACAAAAAAAACGCCGCCACAGATCAAAGCGACCCGTGCCGGCGTTGTATCCCCTGAGAGATAATCAAACACTTTTTCAGCTTTGGGCCTGCACTGCCGTGATCGCCACAACATTGACAATATCGGCCACGGAACAACCCCGCGACAGATCATTGACGGGCTTGGCCAACCCTTGAATAATCGGCCCCACCGCCTCGGCACCCGCGACCCGCTCAACCAGCTTGTAGCCGATATTGCCGGCATCAAGGTCAGGGAAAATCAGGGTATTGGCCTGGCCCGCCACGCTCGAACCGGGGGCTTTCTTCGCCCCGACCTTGGGCAGCAGGGCGGCGTCGGCCTGTAATTCGCCGTCAAGCGCCAGATTCGGCGCCAGTTTTTTCGCAATTTCCAGCGCCCTGAGCACCTTGTCGCAATCGGCATGGCTGGCGCTGCCCTTGGTTGAAAAACTCAGCATGGCCACTCTGGCTTCAACGCCGAGAAAACTTTTGCAACTGGCGGCGGTGCTAATGGCAATTTCGGCCAGGGCCTGGGCATCGGGGTTAGGGTTGACGGCGCAGTCGGCAAAACAGAGCACGCCGTTTTCGCCAAAATCGGGATTTTTGGTCACCATCAGAAAAACCGAGGACACAGTTTTCATCCCTGGGGCCGTGCCCACCACCTGAAAAGCCGCCCGCAGCACATCACCGGTGGTATTAAAGGCGCCGGCCACCGCACCGCCCGCCGCGCCCTTGCGCACCATCATCGCCCCGAAATAAAGGTTGTCTTCCGCTGCCAGCAATTCAAGAGCCTGGTCGTGACTTAAGCCTTTGGCCTTACGCAGCTCGACCAATTCAGCGGCATAGCCATCGAGCAAATCAGAGGCCGCGGGATCGATCAATTCGACTCCGGCAAGGGAAACTTTTAATTTCGTAGCTTTTTCGAGCAACTGCGCCGGTTTGCCCAGCAACACCGGGCGCGCCAGACCTTCGGCAACAATCTGCGCGGCTGCAGAAATCATCCGGTCATCGTAGCCTTCGGGCAGAACGACGGTTTGCAGATTTCCTTGAGCTTTCGCTTTAATTTGTTCGACCAGATGCATAGCTATGTCTCCCTTTTACGAGTTTTTTTTGCTGGTTAAATGTCTCACCGATAAAATAAATGCCACAGATCCGGCACACAAAGAAGTATCGTTTATAACGAACTTTCTCGGCAGGGGTCAACGCGTTTCTTGGGCTCGGCAGGGCTGGTCGGCAACGCAGGCAGGGAGTATACTGACGCACCATGACGCAAAATCGCCCCACAAATAAAAAAACCTTACGCCGGAACTTTTATCTTTTTTTGCTGCTTTCGCTGCTGTTGCACCTGGGCCTGGCCCTGGTGCTGCGCAATCAGCCGGTTCTGCCCCAAACGGCAAAAGCGCCTGAAAAAACTCCGGTGGCCCTTGAAGAGCGGCGCAAATGGCTTGAACTTGATCAACCCGCGGCCACCGAACCCCAGCCCCCGAATCAGGCTGAACGCCTTGCCGCTCGCGATCAGAAAGTTGCCCAGGAAAAAGCCCCCGACGCCGCCGACAGTCGCGACCAGCAAACCAGCCAAAACGCCGCGCCAGAGCCCCCGGCCCCGGCCCCGGCACAGACGCCGGCACAGCAACAGCCCCGAACCGACAAAAAGGTGCAAGCGGGCAAGCTGGCTCCGACACCGCCCCTGGCGGATCTGGGCGCTGAAAAAACACGCCCTCCAGAACCCCAGCCCCAACCAGAACAAGAGACCCAGGCCGGCATTCCTGAGCAGCCCATCTATCTTCCCAGCCTGAAGGATCTCACCAGCCTGTCGCCGCGCACCTTGGCGCGTCTTGATTCACAGGAGCAGCAACGCAGCAAAAAACGCGAAGATATCGCCCTGAAAGATGACGAAATCTGGCTGAATCTGCAACAGATGGACAACAAGCTGCTCTCCTTTTTCCGGCGTTTCCATGACCGGGTCGAAGCCGTTTGGAACTATCCGGTCAAGGCATCAAGTCGCGGCATTGAAGGCACCCTGCTGATCAAAATTACCATCAATCGCAAGGGCGAACTGATGGATGCGCTGCCGCTGGAAAGTTCGGGTTCTGAAATTCTCGACTATGAAGCAATTATGGCGGTCTACCGCGCCGCCCCCTTCGGCCCCCTGCCCAGCCAGTATCCCCATGAACAACTGAAAATATACGCCCATTTCCAGTACAGCCTCAATCGGCGCATCATTTATGGCCAGCCTTGACCGC
Organism: Deltaproteobacteria bacterium; assembly: GCA_009993495.1. Lineage (GTDB taxonomy): Bacteria > Desulfobacterota > Desulfuromonadia > Desulfuromonadales > Geopsychrobacteraceae > Geopsychrobacter. The sequence continues at coordinate 8,843 of JAACTI010000172.1, forward strand.
GCCGCAAAATCACACAATCCGATTGGTCATCGCGGCCGGGAGGCCGCTCCCACAAATAGAGACTGCTCCCACAACCAGGGGGAACACAAGGGATGAAAATTGCCCCACTCCTGTGGGAGTGGCTTTCCAGCCACGATCAAACTGCGCAAAGGCAAAAAACCATCTTTTTTTGTGGGAGCGGCTTTCAGCCGCGATCAAACCGCGCTATGATGCGCAAAAATCCTGCTAACGACGAGGTTCCCGATGAAACGAATCCTATTCATGTTAATGTTGTTTGCGCTGTCCTGTACCTTCGTCCAGGCGGCCCAGGTTCAAAATCTGTCGGCACCGGAAGCACGGCAAATGCTGCAACAGAATAAAAATACCTACCTGCTCGACGTGCGCACACCAGAGGAATATCTCCAGGTGCGGATCGATGGCGCGCATCTGATTCCCATCGACAAACTGATGGCACGTATAGATGAAATCCCTAAAGACCGGCCCCTGCTGATTTACTGTGCGGTGGGGTCACGCAGCGACCTTGTCAGCAAATACCTGGTGAAACAAGGTTTTGGCCAGGTTTACAATTTGAATGGTGGTATCTGGGCCTGGCAACTGCGCAACTATCCGACATTGCAGGGCGCTCCCTGATTCACAGCTCGCCTGATTCCCTGAATTGACCAACAACCGCGATCTTCTGAACAACGAGGTTTTTTATATGGATGTCTGTGCCGTGGAGGAATCCCCGGAGCTTAAACGCTTGATTGGGGATCTCATCGAACAGCAAGGCCCCATAAGCTTTGCCCGCTACATGGATCTTTGCCTTTATCACCCGCAATACGGTTATTACACCTCTGAACGCACGCGCATCGGCAAGCAGGGTGATTTTTTTACTTCATCGAGCGTACATGCCCTGTTCGGACGTCTGATTGCACGCCAAATTGCCCAATTCCGGCAGCTGATGGGCGGCGGTGGGTTCACCCTGGTGGAACAGGGCGCAGGCGAGGGTTACCTGGCCCTGGATATTCTCGATACGTTGGCCGAAGAGTTTCCGCAATTTTACGCTCAACTGAGTTACCGCATTGTTGAGGTCAGCGAAACCCATCGTCGTAACCAGCAGCAGCGTCTCGCCCGTCACTTGAGCGCGGGAAAAGTCGACTGGTGTCACTTCGACCAGCTGACTCCTTTTCGCGGCTGCTTTGTCAGTAACGAACTTATCGATGCCTTTCCGGTGCATCTGGTGACCCGACAGGACGGTGAATTGCGCGAAATCAAAGTGGGGCTGGAAGAGGGACAACTCGTCGAAACCCTGGGCGAGCTCAGCGATGCCCGGCTGGAGGATTATTTTGTCCTCTGCGATACCCCCCTGGTCGACGGCAATCGCACCGAAGTCAACCTGGCCGCCATCGACTGGATAACCCAGGTTGGAAAACTGGTCGAACAGGGCGCCGTATTGACCATCGACTACGGCTACCCGGCCGCCGAACTGCTGGCGCCCTGGCGGCGCAATGGTACCCTGCTGTGCTATTATCGCCACCAGTCTCATGAAAACCCTTATCAACATCTCGGCTATCAGGATATCACCGCCCACGTCAATTTCACCCTGCTGGAAACCCTTGGCCGCCACGTCGGCTTAAAGACCTTGTATCTGGGGGAACAATACCGTTTTTTACTCGGCCTCGGATTCATTGAAGAGCTGCTGCGGCTTCAGGCCCAGGAAACCAATCCACAGCGCGCCCAAGCCCTGCGCATGACCTTAAA
>JAACTI010000397.1 GCA_009993495.1 Deltaproteobacteria bacterium
AAGACCTGATCCTCTCTCTATGCTTGGCCGCTAAAACTGGCGCTGTCCCTCTATTACCATGCACCGCCCCCGCTCCTAAAATCGTTCTTTGAAGGTTTGACCCTTCGGACCCTAAGGTTTGACCCTCCGGACCCTTCCGGACCCTTCGTCTGGAAAAGTTATTTCGCAACCTGATACTTATATACCTTCCCAGGACCACCCCCAACCAAAAGTACCTCCGCCTTGGAGGAGGCAAATGCTGGAATCGCTGCGATTCCTGTTGTGCTGGGCACAATTTCTTTGTAGACCAGCTTGCCTTCTGGAGAGAAAACACAAAGGGCCGACCGGTTTGATCGGTAACTGAAATCAGCGAGTACCGCAAAGTAGACGGGCTGTTTTTCAAAAAGCTTGACCGAAGTTCCTCTGATCCTATATATCTCATTGTCTGTTATGCCGATGATCTGCCCCAACTTATGACGAAAGACAGTCTTGCCATTTTGATCCAACACATAAATACTGTCGCGTGAACTGGTTAATAGATTCCCAGCGCTTGGCCAATCACACGGTTCAAGATCCTCAAGTGTCACATCCGGTTTGATTCTCTTAACAAGTTTCCCCTCAAAATTCCGGAATTCCATGTGCTCATCATCGAGTACGGTAACCACTAAAGGCACCGAATTTTTTGAAAAATCCAAGGATACTACGTTCCATACCTTATCCCCCATTCTCCAAACTTTTTGTCCCTTGCTATTCAGTTGATCTAGTCCACTCCAGGTAGCCACGTAAAACTCCAATTCCCCATCTTTATTGAGATCGCCCGCGGCCATATCATAGATTTGTGTCTTAGGAGGATGGTAGCGCCAAATTGGCTTCCCATATTGGTCTAAGATGCCTACATCGCCAAAACCACCTCCATGATCTATAATTTCAAAATCGTTACAGGACTTAACACGAAGACTCGGTTTTAACATACTGTAGTTCTCAAAAGATACCTCTTGTTTTAGGGCGAGGGATTCGCTCTCTAACACGTGCATTGAACAGGTGTCGTATATGACAATGGCCGGCTTGGAAGGTGGGCACAAACTCACTTCCTCAATATGCGTAATGCGTTTCATCTTCGCGGAGGAGTAGAACAAGCTTTTTGAAAGAAAGTCCGCACCTTCGACTACCCTGACTCTCGGAAAACAGCCAGTAGTAGCGAGAAAGAAAAACAGAAGGACGGCAATTTCCACAGCAGTCTGCGCTCGGTTCTTGATAACCATCTCACCACTCCTTGTAAAAGATGGGGATCGTTGGGCCCTGGTATCCACTCTGCCCGGGATAATTACCAGGCCCGCCTTGAGGACCCCGATAGGATATCACACCGCCCCCCGCTACAGCGCCGTGATACGTGCCCGCGAAGAAATCACACGTGGGATTCCATGATCTCGCGCACACATCACGCATGCACTGATAAAATTCGTCGTCACACTGTTTTCTTGGCTTTTGACACTCCTGCTTTGTGTAGCAGTCATCGTGTCCGGCGCAACATTTTCTGAAATTATTACCGCCTGGGAAATCAAGTAATGGCGTCATCCCAAGCGGACCTGGCCCGCATTTGAGCCCTGTTGGATCTGTGAAGTTGATTGGATTGTTCTCCACATAGACGTAGAGGTTAATCCCTCCTGCCAACCCAATCGGATCCGGCGTGAAATATTTTCCTACACCCGGGTCATAGAAGCGGTGGTAGTTGTAATGCAGGCCGGTTTCGGCATCATAGTATTGCCCAGGGAAGCGGAGGTTGTTGGTGACGGCGTGTATCGTCATGTTCGCTTCACCGAAGGCGCTGTACTCCGCCTGCCAGACCACGTGTTGAGTGGCATCGGTCATGAGCTGAGGTGTACCCAGGTGGTCGTTGTGGTAGTAGTAGGCGTTGGTTCCTTGAATCATCGCCAACGGATCGGTCATGAAG
>JAACTI010000398.1:0-2150 GCA_009993495.1 Deltaproteobacteria bacterium
CTGTTGATTTTTAAGAAAAATATCTTCCATGCAGTCTATCCTCACAGTGAATTTTCTGCTCATTTTCCTCCCCTCGGCAGACACCGCCCCTCCTTTCTCAGCATAACCTGTTGAAAAATAAACATTTAAAAGATGCGCAAAAATGCGCCCCGGAAAGATCCTTTTTGAACATAGAAAAACACGATATCTTGTCAATGGTATATTTGAGAAATTTCATTGACATACTGAAAACAGGTAGTTAGACTTTTGTATGTGCTGGGGCACAAGGATGTCAAGACGACGATCACGAATTGGGTTGCAAGCGAGATTGTGTTGATATTTGAATGGGTTGCCGATGGCTCGTAGAGACGTATTTATCGGTATTAGCTGGCAACGTTATATATAGCTAAAACAGCTGTCTATAGGTTTTTATACGGATCTGTATATATGGCCATGAATAATATCGAACAAGAAGTAATTATTCTGAAAGCAGTCAAAGAGTTAATTGACTCAATGGTAAATTTTGAGCTGATGTCTCTGGAAGGAAACGACCCAGATTCAAATATCAGTTTCAAGTCAATGACTCACCAAATGTTTTTCAATATTATTCTGGTAGATTTCTTATCTTGTACTGACAAAAAAGGCCCAATTAAACAAACGTCCTATTTGGGTGGTTTGCGCGTAATCTCAGATAGCCCAAGCTTTGATCAAGGAGATTCGATAATAGATTTAAAAATCGCAACACAGGAGTTCAAGGATTGGCTGGAACAGGAAGTTGAGGTCGATATTTGGTTACCTTCCATTGACAAGGAAACAAAGCTGAGTGTCACCAGGTTTAACTTTTTGAAAATGACCGGTGATATATCGAAGCATAACTATCTTAGAGCAGTAGATGTGGCCGAAGAATTGAAAAATATTTTGGCCAAGAGTGGAGTTGACGTGGGGATAGAGGAAGCTTTATTGGCATTATCTGAATTTTATGAGCGTTTCCACACCGATATTCTAGGATACCACAGTAGCACAATCGCTGAGTTTCTTAACAATATAAGATGGGGCATTTACTATTACTTGCAGCCTAAATTCAAGAAAAGCATCGTTTGGGAAAGTAGGGAACCTCCCAAATACCGTTACACATATCCAAAAGACCTAAATTCTGAATTTGCCAAGGCATGCTATTGGGAATTAATGAATGAGGTTCGAAGTGAACCATATATGCGTAAATTCAAAGTAACGAAATGGTTAAAATTGAGATATTAGGGACCATAACAATTGTATTCACCAGACGGCGAGAAGCGTGGCGGCGCTGACGCGGCAAGTTCATTGGCGCCGCTGGTGATGCAGATCGTTCGACAACAGGAGACTGAGACATGCCTCTCACAAGACAGGAATATAACGACCTAATCGCACGCAACGATGCGGAAGAGATATGTTTCATGTTCGACCCCACCCAGTGCAAGGATTTCCTGCTCAAGCTCGACAACGCTGAAGCTTTGTCGAAAACGGGCAAATCGCTCCGCTTCGAGTCGCGAGTCGTCCGGACCATCGTGCATTTTCTAGAGCCCGTTTCTCTGCTGGTGGCAATCGTTGCCGGTTTCGTATGGCTCAAGTGGTGGGGATTACTCATGGCGCCAAGTGTCTGTATTTTTTGGATCATGATTAAATCGATGTCCTCAAGTGGCAGGCAGGGCATCATCGTCCCTTTCATTACATTTTCATTAGGAGTTGTCCTTATGGTTGTGTTTCGGGAACAAGGCCCGGCATGCATCACATTCATCCTTGCCCTGTCGCTGCTTTACCTTTCAGAAAAGATGCTCTATGCCCTTCCCGTAGTGTTTTTCTCATTTCTTGTTCGCTCGAATTACGAACTCGTGAACGTGGTGTATGACAAGCCGGTTGATGATTTCAACCGTGAGATGGACATCCCCCTGATGTGGCATGTTGAAACACCGGAAGGGAAGATTCCGCAGGCAAACCCGAAACTGCCTTCCCGACTCTTCTTGACGCTGTATGGTTTCTTCAACAAGGAATGCCGAACCAAGGCATTCAGCGGACGCAATAAACCGCGCCGCTGGTGATGCAGATCGTTCGTCGTATACCAAGGACATCAAGAGTCGTATTGCCAAACGATCCCCATCATGTTGATTTCCTCTTTGAAAAAATCTTTGAAAAAA
>JAACTI010000398.1:2168-3690 GCA_009993495.1 Deltaproteobacteria bacterium
AAATCTTTGAAAAAATTTTATGTAATCCCAAAATGATAATGTCCTATTTGGCCAAAGTAGAAATGTCCTATTCTGAGTTATAATGTTCTCTTTTACAAGGAGGGCATTGTGACGGAAAAGGACATGATCACCATGAGCAGAAAGGAATCGAGGAGGCTTCACATTATCCATCAGGCACTGGATGAGAAGATCACGCAGGTTGATGCGGCATCGGTTGTCGGTCTCACCGACCGTCAGATGAGGAGATTGATCAAGCGAGTTCGGGAAGAAGGCGACGGAGGCATCTGCCACAGAAGTCGCGGCAAGACGTCGAATCACCGGATTCCCAGGAAAATCAAAGACAAAGCCCTCAAGCTGTATCGGGAGCGATACAGCGACTTTGGCCCTACCTTGGCCAGCGAGAAGTTGTTGGAGAGCCATCAGATTGCGTTAAGTGATGAGACGCTTCGGCTTTGGCTCAACCAGGAGGATGTTCCTTACAGGAAGCGCAAGAAGAGGGCCCATCGACAGTGGAGAGAGAGAAAGAAGCATTTCGGGGAGATGGTCCAGATGGACGGCTCTCATCATGACTGGTTCGAAGGCCGGGGCCCGAAATGCGTGTTGATGGGATACATCGATGACGCCACGGGGAATGCGTACGGCCGGTTTTATGGCTACGAAGGGACCCTGCCTGCCATGGACAGTTTTAAGCGGTATGCCCAGTGCTACGGCATCCCCCAGATCGTCTATTTGGACAGACACTCCACGTACAAATCCACGGCCAAGCAGACCGTGGAAGAGGAGCTGACCGACAAGAAGCCCCAAAGCCAGTTTGAGCGGGCCTTAAGTGAGCTTGTAATAAAGGTCATCCATGCCCATTCCCCGCAAGCCAAAGGGAGAATTGAAAGGCTGTTTCGTACCCTCCAGGATCGGCTGGTCAAAGAGATGCGGCTTGCCGGCATCCATACCGTGGAGCAGGCCAATGAGTTTTTAAAAAGGTGGCTGCCCGTATACAACAGAAAATTCAGGGTCACGGCCGCAGCCGAGGCTGATCTTCACCGACCCGTATTGCCTGCTCGGGAACTTGACAAGATCCTCTGTATCCAGGAAGAGCGCACCGTACGGAATGACTTTACCATAGCCCACAATGGCAAGCTCTACCAGATCGAAGAGCGGGTCAAGGCGAAAAAGGTCATGGTGGAAGAACGACTCGACGGCTCCCTGCATATCACCACCCCAAGCCAGGATCTTCGATATCGGGAAATCACCACGCTACCGGTCAAACAAGGATCAAAACCCAGGGTATCAACTCAGAGAAAAAGAGGATGGACGCCTCCCCCTGACCACCCCTGGAGACGACCTATTAAACGACAGCCAGGAACAAAGGAGCAACTACATCTGACTGGCTAAAACCGGACATTTCTATCTTGGTAAGAATAGGACATTTCTATTTTGGCTTTACACTTTGAAAAAATTTTATTGACGTCTCTCATTTACCCTGTTAATATCGAACGTTATGAATCCATAGGTGATTCTGTTATTT
>JAACTI010000399.1 GCA_009993495.1 Deltaproteobacteria bacterium
AAACGGATTCGGCATAGAGATCGAGGTGGTTTCGCCTATGTTCTTGCGCGAGATGGAAAGCCCAATATTCGTCGAAGTCACCGCTCGAGCGAAGGGACCTGAGAAAGAGCACGGCCTCGGCACCCGTGAGGCTCCAGCGTGCGCCCGTGATGTCCATGCGATCCTTCACGAGATGACGGCAGGCACCTTCAATCACGCCGGTGGCGATCGGAAGGCCAGCCTGCATCGCCAGATCATAGCGGAGCCGCGTCTTGTTCCCCAGCAGGTAGTTCGCGCAGGTGTCGATAGCCTTGCGAGCGAGCCCGGCAATTCCTCGGCGGGTGGCACTGCGCCGTATCCCTGCAGCGACGTGGGCGGCTTCCCCGCGCAGGATTCGTATCGCGTGTTCGCTGACCCACGTCTGGGCCTCCTTCGTGCCAGCCGCGTGAAATGCGGTGACCGCCTTCCAGAGATACTCGATGACATGGATGAAGTCTTGCACAACGGCCATGTTGTCCACCCCGAACTTCTTGGCGCAGGCGAGCACGCGACGGATCTGGGTGCGGTCCCCGTCGATCAGCATCACCCAGCGATGTCTCCGGCCCGGATCGCGCCGATCCGCCTCGCGGAACATCTCCTCTATCACCTCCGCCGGATCCTTCGCGATGCTTGCGAACACCCGCTTGTCCCGCGCGTGCGGCGGATCAGCCACCTTCACGCCAGCCGCCCATGGGCCGTAGATCACCTGCTCCGCGCTTCGCGCGTGCGGGGAGATGCGATACACCGCGCAAACCGTCGCCATTCGTTTCCGCTCCCGCTTCTCGCCTGCGCACAGGCGCTTCTCGAGTCGGTTCTTCGGCTTGCGCTCCGCCGCACGCCGCGTAGCAGGCCTCAGATCTTCGGTCCTGACCACGATCCCCTTCATGTCGGTGGACAGGACGAGGATTTCGTCGGCCGCTACGATGTCCGGGGAAGCCGGTTGGCGTTCATAGAACGCGTCGAAGTCTTTCGCTGCCCGCACTGCCAGTTGCTCCGTTTGCCGCTTTGGCATCGGTGTCCCCGTCCTCCCCGCGATGCTCTTCACGCACTCGTCATACGATGCTTTCGCTGCCTCCTCGGCCACCAGACGCCGGATCCCGTGCGAATACTTGTCCACAGGCAGGTTGAGGTCACGGTCCATCGGAAACAGGCTCGTCCGACCGTGCGCCGAATACCGGACCCGGTTGACGACGACCTCGCCGAACAGCGTCATCAGGTCGCGATGGCAACCCGCCCTCACCTGGCCGTACACCATGCCGTCGGCATCCGTTACGGCGACCGTCCGCTCGGCGTTCGCTCGCAGGTCAAGATTCGCCTGAATCAGGGCTCTGCAGAACTCCCGACCTTTCGCTGCGACTTGCTGTTCCAACTCGCCGTGGGAAGACTTCAGCATCTCGGGAGAGCTGAAAAAGGCTATGGTCTCCACGGCCTGATCCATGACGCAGAAAAATTCCTCGACCATGAGGAGGGAACCAGAGTATGATTTCATCGCGGGTTGGTCCTTTCGTGGCGTTTTGGTATTGCAACTCATATGTACCACGGGGGACCTTCCCGTATCTATCCGTCAACACCCTCCGATCCTCCCATCTTTCCTCAACTCACGTGTTGCTCAAAAAGAGCCACACCCATGGCCTTTAGGGAGTAATGGAACGTAAAGCTCCGGTAAGCGTCTGCTGGTTCGCCTTCATCGTTCCAGTCAGCGCATGAAAATGCTGACCCCAAGCATGGTTGTGAAATCCCCGTTGCACAAACGAGGGTTTGTGCAACAAAAAAACCAAGGGCCAGGGTTGGCCTGTTTACAGGGTTCCCGCGTTGCAGAAACCTATTGCTTTAGGTTTTCGTTGTGCAACAGGTTTGTGCAACGACCTTTTCTTGTCCTGGTCGTGGTTTCGAGCCGAAAGCCGTCATGGCCATTCTTATTGGGTTCCCTC
>JAACTI010000173.1 GCA_009993495.1 Deltaproteobacteria bacterium
CCGTCGCAATTGTGTGTGATTTTAAGTTTTGCGCTGATTTTTTTGCTGACGCTGCTGATTTTTGCTGTGCTGGGTTATGTGCTGAACCGTTTTGTCACATTGGTGCTGCTGGGCGGCGTCAATCGCGCCCTGGGTGCAGTCTTTGGGCTGATGCAGGGGGTGGTGGTGCTGGCACTGATTCTGTTTGCCCTTGATATGGCTGAGTTGCCGCGTGGTTTCCGGGCCTATTATCAGAAATCCCAGCTGACGCCGCCTTTTGTTCAACTGGGCCGCACAGTTTTCCGTAGCGGGAAAGGTCTGGTGGCAGACTGACAATGCCGATTGCCGACAGCACGCTGGAATCTTTGGAGTTTGGGGCGGTTCGCCAGCTGTTGGCTACGCGCACCCAGTCTCAGCCGGGGCGGTTATTGGCCTCCCAATTGTGCCCCCTTGGTGACCGGTCAGGGGTGGAGCTGGCCTTGCGCCAGGCTGGCGAGGCTCTTGGTTTGTTGTCCGCCGGGGTTCCGCCTCTTGAGGGTAATCAGCCCCTGGGTGTCATACTGACGGCCTGCGCGGCGGCAGGCAGTCGATTGACGGTTGAGCAGTTGTATGATGTGCAGGCGGCACTTTTGACGGCGACGGCCTGTTGCAACTGGGGCAAGGGGCTGAACGCTGCCAGCAGCTTGTTGTTGTTGTGTCAGCCCCTTGAAGAACTGGTTGATGTTCAGCGCCCCCTGCGTTTGGCCCTTGGGCCCCGTGGGGAATTACTTGATTCGGCGTCTTTGGCTCTGCGGGATATTCGCAATGAGTTGCGCCAGCTGCGGCGACGGCTCAAGCAACAGCTCGAACAGTTGATGGCTGCCACGGAGCTGGCAAGCTGTTTTCGCGAGCCCCAGATCCGGGTGCGAAACGGGCGCTATGTGGTGCCTTTGAAAGCCGATTATCGCGGGCGGATCAAGGGGCTGGTGCATGACGAATCGGCCAGCGGCCAGACCCTGTATCTCGAACCCGAACTGGTGGTCGCGGGCAATAATCGCCTGCACCAGCTGCTGCAGGAAGAAAAGCGCGAAGAGCGCCGTATTCTGCTGCAATTAACTGATCTGGTGCGGGAGCATTGCGTTCCCTTGCGAGGCAACGAAAATCGGCTGGCGCTTCTTGATTTGCGTTTTGCCGCGGCGCAACTGGCCGCTGAATATGAAGGCACGGTGCCGCAGCTGGTGGATGAACCCCTCATTGATTTGCGTCAGGCCCGGCATCCCTTATTGATGGTTGATGCGAGCCAGCGGCTTGCGCCGTCGCGTGCGGTTGCGTCGGATCTGCGTTTGACCGCGGCGCAAGGCACCCTGGTTATCAGTGGCCCCAATACGGGGGGGAAATCGGTGGCCCTGAAAAGTTTTGGTCTGCTGCTGTTGATGGTGCGGGCCGGCTTGCCGATTCCCTGCGCCGCGGAGAGTCGACTGCATCTGTTTGATGAGGTGTTTGTCGACATTGGTGATTTACAGAGTATTGCTGAACACTTGTCGACCTTTTCCGGCCACCTGCGGCGCTTGCGTCACATCCTGGATCAGGCGGGTGCTGGTGCCTTGGTGTTGCTTGACGAGGCCGGTACCGGTACCGACCCGGCCGAAGGGGCGGCTTTGGTGATCGCGGCTCTGGAACGCTTGCAACAGTCCGGTGCGCGTACCATTTTAACCACCCATCTGGGGCGCTTGAAAAGCTGGGCCGCCGAAACCCCCGGGGTCGAAAATGTCGCGGTTGAGCTCGATGGTGATACGCTGCAACCTCTGTATCGGCTGCGTTACGGAATCCCGGGGGCCAGCAGTGCCATGGCGACCGCCAGACGCATGGGGCTGCCGCGGGAACTGCTTGATCGGGCCCAGCAGCTGCTCGGCGCACAACCGACCGACAGCAACGAAATGCTGCTGGCCCTGAACCGCAGCCGGCAGGAACTGGAGGCTTTGCAACTTGAGGCCCGCCAGGAAAGGGATGCAGCCCGTCAGCTGTGGCAGATGCGCCGCGAGCAGTTGCAGCGCTTGCAACAGCAGAAAAAACAGATCCATGAAAAGGCGCTGCAGCGGGCCGAAAATCTGATTGCCGAAACCAGTCGCCAACTGCGTGCCTTGCGGCGCCATCCGGAGACCCAGGCCGATGCCAGAGGGCAGGTTGCGCAGGCTACCATGATTGCCGAAGTGCGCGAGCAGCTTGCGCCTTTGCGGTCGGCAAAAAAAAGTTCGGCGCTGCCTGCGCCAAGGCCGAAAGTCGGCGATCTGGTCAAGGTTGTTGCCCTGGGTGCGCGCGCGCGGGTGTTGAGTATGCAGGGACAAGAGGCAATGGTGCAGGTCGCAGGCAAGCGTATGCGTCTGGGCTTGAATCAACTTGAACCCTCAGGTTCAGGCTTGTCCGCTGGCGTCAGCCGACGGCAACCCCTGGTCACGCGCCCGGCGGCACCGCCGGATCAGGCGCGACGGCTGGTGCTGGTTGGTCAGCGGGTTGAACCGGCCCAGCGTGAACTGGAACGCTTTATCGATGGGGCCCTGCTGGCCGGTCTGCCCCAGGTTGAAATCGTTCACGGCAGTGGTAGCGGTGCCCTGCGCCAGGCGGTGCGTCAGCTGCTGGCCACTGAGCGTGCAGTGACGGCTTTTTACGCGGCCGCGAGTGAAGATGGTGGGGAAAATATCACCATTGCCGAATTGGGGCAGCAGGGATGATTGGGTCGATCCCCGAAGAAAAAATTCAGTTGATGCGTGATGGCGTCGATATCGTCGGCCTGATTTCACGCTATGTCAGCTTGAAGCGCACCGGCAGCAACCATGTTGGGCTCTGCCCTTTTCACGCTGAAAAAACGCCCTCGTTCAGTGTCAGCGCCGGACGGCAGATTTTTAAATGTTTTGGCTGCGGCCTCGGGGGCGATGCTTTCGAATTTCTCATGCGCATGGAAGGCCTGAGCTTTGTCGAAGCGGCAACACGCATTGCCGGTGAGATGGGGATCGACCTTGAACCGCGGCAGCTGTCTTCCGCACAAGCGCAGCAGCGCGAAGAAAAGGAGCGCTTACAAAAAATTGCCGCATTGGCGAGTGAATTTTACCATACCCAATTGTTGCAGGCGGCAGAAGCCGAAGCTTGTCGCCAGTATCTGAATCGGCGTGGTTATGGCCGCACCAGTGCCACGGAATACCAATTGGGGTACGCACCCCGACAAGGTTCAGCCCTGGCGGAACACCTGCGCCAACAGGGGGCGAACCTGGAGGATGCCCGGCGACTGGGGCTGATTCGCGCGCGTGACCGCGGCGAAGGTGATTATGACCTGTTTCGCGGGCGGCTGATTTTCCCGATTCATGATCTCAGTGGGCGGGTAGTGGCTTTTGGCGGCCGGATTCTCGACGCCGGTCAGCCCAAATATATAAACTCGCCGCAGTCGGATTTGTACCACAAGGGCGCGGTTCTGTTTGGTCTTTATGGTGCGCGCCAGGCGATTCGTCAGGCGGAAGCCGCAATTTTGGTCGAAGGGTATTTCGACCAGCTGGCTCTGGCGCGCGCTGGTTTTACCCACGCGGTGGCCACCTGTGGAACGGCCCTGACCAGCGAACATGTCCAGTTGATTAAACGATATACTCGCCGGGTGTTGCTCTTGTTTGACAGTGATCAGGCCGGACGCAAGGCGACCTTTAAATCGATGGAGCTTTTGTTGCCGGTCGGCATTGAGGCCGCTGTCGTTGGGCTTGATGCCGGGGAAGACCCGGATTCCTTTTTGCACACGCAGGGGCCTGAGGCCTTTGCTGCCAGGCTTGCAGCGGCCCGACCGGTGGTTGAGGTTTATATGGACGAGTGCCTGACCGAATGTGCTCCCGGCAGCGCGGCCTTGGCTCAGGCAACCCGACGGATTCTTGAGGTGCTGAAACTGGTGGCCGACCCCTTGGAGGCCGATTTGTATGTGCAGGAACTGGCGCAAAAAACCGGGCTCAAGCCGGAGATGTTACGCCAACAGTTAGGCCAGGTGCAGGCTCCCGCGGCGGGAGGCTCATCTGCGCGGTCGGCGCAAGCTGCGCCGCGCGGGGTGTCTGCCCCGGCAGTGGCGCGGGTGAACAACCAAGACCCCCAGGGTGCGCCCGTTCTTCCCGTCGCTAAACGCCAGGCGAGTTCTTTGACTCCGGCGGAAGCCAAGCTGATTCGCCTGCTGATTTTTGAGGAAGAGGTGCGTCAACAGGTTGCGCATCAGGGGGTCGAGAACTTTTTTGTCGATGCGGCCCTCGGGCAAATGGCGAGTGAAATTCTTTATCAATTGCAAGATGTTGTCGCCGGGCAAGAGGTGGCGACCTTGCAACGTTTTACCGAACTTTATGCGCGCTTGCCGCAACCTTTAGACTATGACCCGGCGGAATATGCGGACGCGGGTGAGCAGATGTTGGAACCGTATCGTAAGAAAGCGGCGGATCGGCGTCGCCGTGCCATGCTAAAGAAGCAGAGTTGACATTTTTTTTTTCGTTCTGAGCTTTACGAGAGCACAGAAGGCGGTAAACTGGTAGCGCGTCACGCTTCACTGAAGTGGTCGCCGAGAGAAAAGGACGATAGATGGCTAAGAAGAGTAATCCTGAAGAGGTTCAGCAATTGATCGAAATTGGGAAAGAAAAAGGTTTTCTCACCTACGATGAGGTTAACGACATGCTGCCTTCTGACATGATTTCATCTGAGCAACTGGATGATATTATGGGGATGTTTGGTGACATGGATATCGAAATTGTTGAATCAGAAGCCAAGGCCCCGATCAAGGATGATTCGGACGACCTTGATGAAGATGGCGATGACGATGACGTTGAGCTGGAGGCTGGAACCTTGGGGCGTACCAGCGATCCCGTGCGCATGTATTTGCGTGAAATGGGCCAGGTTGCTCTGCTGACCCGTGAAGGCGAAGTCGAAATTGCCAAGCGCATCGAAGATGGCGAAATACAGGTCACCCGCGTGGTTATGCGTACTCCCATCGCTTTTCGTGAGGTCATCAATCTGCTCGGACGCTTGGAAAAAGGGAGCATCGGTGTTTCGGAGATAACCAAGGAATACGACGATGAAGAGGGCGGTGAGGCCGAAGGGCGTCAACGTGCCCGCCTGCTTGAATTGCTGGACCAACTGCGGCCCATCGAAGTTCGCCTGAATGAAGTCGATCAGGAACTAGCGGCCGAGCCGCCTGCGCGTACGCGCACCCGCCTTGAAAAAGAACGTGTCCTTTTGCTTGAACAGATGACCGAATATCTGCATCAGGTGCGGCTGAAAGATTTTCAGGTTGCCAAAATTGTTGACCGTTTGAAAGATATGGGCCAACAAGTCAAAAAAGGGCAGCAGGAAATTTTTGCGTGTGAGCAGGAAATAGGGCGCCCCTATGCCGATATTCGCAGCCTGCTGCGCAAAATGCGCAAAACGGAGGAAGAGGCTCTGGAGGTTGCGGCTGAGTTGCAGGTTAATGGTGACGTGCTTCTCAGCGTCGAAAAGCGCCTCAAGGCCGCCAAGCGTAAATTCAAAAAAGTTAAGGATGAGTCAGGTTTTGAACCCCATGATCTGGTTGAATATCTGAAAGAAGTGCACAAGGGCGAGTGGCTGGCCAAAAAAGCCAAGTCAGAGCTGGTCGAAGCCAATCTGCGGCTGGTGGTCTCCATTGCCAAAAAGTACACCAATCGTGGTTTACAATTTCTCGATCTGATTCAGGAAGGCAATATCGGCCTGATGAAGGCGGTCGATAAATTCGAGTATCGCCGTGGCTATAAGTTCTCAACCTACGCCACCTGGTGGATTCGTCAGGCTATTACCCGTGCTATCGCCGATCAGGCCCGCACCATTCGCATTCCGGTGCACATGATCGAAACCATCAATAAGCTGATTCGCACCACCCGGCAGCTGGTGCAGGAATTTGGGCGTGAGCCCATTCCGGAAGAGATTGCCGAACGCATGGATCTGCCCCTGGAAAAAGTGCGCCGGGTGCTGAAAATCGCCAAAGAACCTATTAGCCTTGAAACACCGATTGGCGAAGAAGAAGATTCTTCCCTCGGCGATTTCATTGAAGATAAAGGGGTTATTTCCCCCCTCGAAGCGGTGATAAAGGGCAATCTGTCTGATCAAACATCGCGGGTTTTAGCGTCATTGACGCCGCGGGAAGAAAAAGTCCTGCGGATGCGTTTTGGCATTGGCGAGAAGTCTGATCATACCCTCGAAGAAGTTGGCCAGGATTTCAATGTAACCCGCGAACGCATTCGTCAGATTGAAGCCAAGGCGCTGCGTAAACTGCGTCACCCCAGTCGGGCTAAGCGCTTGCGTGGATTTGTCCAGACTGACCTGAACCAGTAAGGGCCTGGCCGGAAATAACGGTGCGATGTGGCAAAAAACCTTGACAGTCAGGCGGGCATTTTCTAGTATTCGATCTTGTCGCTTTTCGCGGGCCTATAGCTCAGTTGGTTAGAGCCGCCGGCTCATAACCGGCCGGTCCCAGGTTCGAGTCCTGGTGGGCCCACCATTTCAGCTCTGTAGTTTTGGCGACCGTGCACGGCCTTTGAATAAGGCATTTTATGATGATCTCAACTTGCGTAACAGGTGAATAAAAGCTTGGTCAGAAAATTGTCAGATGTCGGGCATCGGGTGCGAAAGACTCAACCGGTAGGCCGGAAAAATGCGGTGTTGCCGTACCCCATGAAAACCCTATAACCAAAAAGCTATAACCAGAAGGAGTGCATCGACAGTTGCACTCCTTCTTTTTTGTGATGAAACGAGAAGCATGGCCCGCCAGAAAAAAATGCGCATTCAGGATGTTTGTGGTTTGCTGAATCAGCTTTATCCACCGTTTTTGGCCGAAGATTGGGATCATGTCGGCCTGCAAGCCGGTGATCCGCTGGCCGAGGTTTCACGTGTTCTCATTTGTCTTGATGTCGAAGAAAAAACAGTTGCTGCCGCGGTTGAGGAGAAGGCGCAGCTGATTATTGCGCATCATCCCCTGATATTCCGACCGCTGACGCGCATAACGCCACAAGATGAAACCGGGCGAACCTTGTTTGCGGCTTTGCGTCAGGGGGTAGCGATTTTCTGCGCCCATACCAATCTTGATCGGGCCAGCAATGGTCTGAATGACTGGCTGGCGACCCGGCTGGGAATGGTCAATTCTCTCCCGCTGGAACACTCTGCGGGGCAGCTGCTCAAGCTGGTGGTTTTTGTCCCCCAGGGGCACGAGGAGCAAGTGGCCGCGGCATTGTTTGATGCCGGTGCCGGTCATATTGGTCATTACGATCATTGCGCATTTCACAGCAGCGGTACCGGCCAGTTTCGGCCAGGGGCGGCGACAAATCCTTTCATCGGTCAGCCTGGTGTCGATGAAAAAATCGCCGAAATTCGTCTGGAAACCATTATTCCTGCGGCACTAGCGGCGCGAGTGGTGCAAAAAATGTGTAAGGCCCACCCCTACGAGGAAGTCGCCTTTGACCTCTATCCCTTGGCGAATCAGCGCCAGGATCTTGGCCTGGGGCGTATCGGTTTTCTGCCTGCACCTCTGGCGGCTGGCGATTTTTTCACTCAGGTCAAACAACAGCTGGCTCTCGATCATCTGCGCGTCGCCGGGCCACAAAACCGTCTGATTCACAAGGTTGCCGTCTGCGGCGGCAGTGGCGTCGTGTTGATGTCCGAGGCCTTGCGCCAGGGGGCCGATTGTCTGGTGACGGGCGATGTCAAGTATCATGATGCGCAACGCGCTCGCAGCGAGGGGTTGACCCTGATTGATGCCGGCCACTTTGCCACTGAAATTCTCATGGTGCATCCCCTGACCCAAGTGTTAACCCGGGCCGCCGACGAACGTCAGTGGCCGGTTGAATTTATCCCAAACAAAGGCGAACAGGATTCCTTTTCCTGGATCTGATCGTCGGAAGGCTAACGTCTGCATAACGGAGGACAATGTGCAAGAAAAGTTGAATCTGCTCAGAGAATTACAGGAAATTGACCAGGAACTGGCGCAGGCTGCTGCGGTACGTCAAGGTTTCGAAGACGAGTCGCAGGGTTTGACTGCAGAGCAGGATCGCGTTCAGGTGATGGCTGATGAGCTGCTCGCGCAGCTCGATGTGCTGCAACAGGATCTGGCGCAACTGCGGCAGCAGCAAGGAATCGAGACCGACCAGATTAAAAAAGCGGAAAGTCGTTTGCCCGCGATTCAGACTCAGAAAGAGTATGTTGCCGTTCTCAAAGAAATCGATATGGCTAAAAAGACCTGCCTCGAAACTCAGACCCAGATCAGTGAAATAAACAAACAGATCGATGAACTGGAAGCGGACTTGGCGGAGAAAAACACCAGTCTTGATATCATGAAAAAACAGACCGCAGCACGCGGCAAGGAAATTGAGGCGCTGCTGTCCGAGAATGAGCAGAAGATTTCCGCGCGCCGCGCAACCCGCGAAAGCCTGGCGAAAGATCTGCCCAAATCGTTGCTGAGTAAATACCAGCGAATTTTTGCGCGCCGTGAGGGTTTGGCACTTGTCGGTGTCGCCGAAGGGGCTTGCTGCGGGTGTCACATGCAATTGCCGCCGCAGCAGTACAATCAACTGCATCGCGGTACGGAATTGCAAAGCTGTCCCCATTGTAACCGCTTGCTCTATATGGATTAGCGCTCCAGGGCGCAATTTGATCCGTTTCGTGGTTGGAGAAGAACAGGCGATCGCTGCCTGCCGTTGCTGCGGCAACGGTGGGGGGAGGAAAGTCCGGGCTCCGCAGGACAGGATGGTTCCTAACGGGAACCGGGGGCAACCCTAGGGAAAGTGCCACAGAGAGAAGACCGCCTGTCATCGCCTTGCGCGATGGCAGGTAAGGGTGAAAGGGTGAGGTAAGAGCTCACCGGCTTTGGCGGCGACGTCAAAGGCCAGGTAAACCCCATCCGGAGCAAGACCAAATAGGGGAACGTTTGAGGATGGTCCGTCCGAAGTTCCCGGGTTCGGTCGCTTGAGACCGTCGGCAACGGCGGCCCTAGATGAATGATCGCTGCTCGGTGGCGGGTAACTGCCATCGGGTACAGAACCCGGCTTACGGTCTTCTCCGACCACGTCTTTTCGGCAGTGCTCCTTGGGGGCACTGCCGTTTTTTTTACGCGGCGTTGCACGCAGATCGGCGTCTTCGTGGGCGGCACTTTTTTTCAGGGGCATAACCGACAATTCCTCTGGATTCGCAAAACGTGAGGCGTAAAATAACCCAAAGAGAATGGCCCTCAGTGGATTCAGATTTCATCGACAGGAGGAAAAATTTATGGCAGCACCAGTCTGGATGATAGATTTGCGGACGGGACACCGCGAAAATTTATTTCACAAACTCGAACGTCTGCTTGAAGAGGCGGGGCTGCAACAGGTCATTGCGGCTGAAGATGTGTGCGCGGTCAAAATTCATTTTGGGGAAAAGGGTGGTCACGCCTTTATCCGCCCGGTCTTCATCCGGCGGGTGGTTGACGCCATTCGTCATCTGGGCGGAAAACCCTTTTTGACCGACAGCTGCACCCTCTATCCCGGTGAGCGCAAACAAGCGGTTTCGGCGCTGGAGTGTGGCATTGAAAATGGTTTCGCTTACGCGGTGGTTAATGCCCCTCTGATTATGTGCGACGGCTTGCGTGGTCATTCGTCCCGGCGGGTGCCGATTGCGGGTGATATTCTCAAAAGTGCCGATATCGGCCTCGAAATTCTCGAAGCTGATAGCCTGGTGGTGGTGAGTCATTTCAAATGCCACGAACTGACCGGCTTTGGCGGGGCGATTAAAAATATCGCCATGGGATGTTCGAGTCGCGAAGGCAAGCTGGAGCAGCACTCAACCGTCGCGCCGGTCGTCAACGCCAAAAAATGTACTCGCTGCGGGGCCTGCCGCCCCGGTTGCGCTCACGGGGCCCTGGAAATCAGCCATGAATCAGCCCTCATTGATGCCCAGCTTTGCACCGGCTGTGGTCGTTGTATCAGTCTGTGTCCGACCCGGGCGATTCAGATTCAATGGAATGAAGAAGCGGGCAAGGTTATGCAAAAAATGGCCGAATATGCCCTGGCCGCCCTCAGCGGCAAGCAGGGCAAGATGCTGTTTGTGAATTTCATCACCCAGGTGAGCCCCGCCTGTGATTGCTTCGGCCACAGTGACGCCGCCATAGTGCCCGATCTGGGTATTTTGGCCTCAACCGATCCGGTGGCTCTGGATCAGGCCTGTGCCGATTTGGTGAATCAGGCCCAGGGTTTGCCCGCATCTGCCCTGACCAGTGGCCATGAACCTGGCGGCGATAAATTCCGCGGCGTCCATCCCCGCATCGACTGGGAAATCACCCTCAAGCATGCCGAAAAAATCAAACTCGGCCAACGCGCTTATCAGCTGAAAAAGCTCCTGCCACAAGGTGAAAGTTGGTAAGTCAACTCACCACATCTCTTCGACCAGGAGATCGATTTTTTGCAGATTCTGACCGGTTTCAAGGGTGATGGAACTATCCTGGCTGCCGGTGTAGCGCCCGTAAAGCTCGCCCGGAGCCGGAGCTCCTCCCAGGGTGTTGCGCGCCGCCAGGTAATAGCGCCCCCCTTCAGGAAAGCTCAAAACATATTCGCCCTGCGCGTTAGAAGGCTGGGAAACATAAAGGGGCCGGTTCAGCATGCTGCTATCGGCATAAAGCAGCACCCGCACCCCAGCGACGGTTGAGCCGACGGCATTGAGCACGCGGCCACTGACGCTGGTCTGACCGAACATGTGCCCGGCCAGCTTTTTGACATTGTCCGGCACCTCGACCAAATCGATGCCAAGCCGCGCCACCTGGCCCGGCTTAAGCACCAAGGGATTGGCGGCGTAATAACCAAAGTAATCCCCCGCCTGCAAGGGCCCCATCAACTGGCCGCTACTGCGCTGCCGCGCCAACAGAAAATAGGTGCCCGCCCCCAGGGGAAGCTCGATAAAACCCGCGGCATTCGACGGCTGACTCATGGCCAACCCCATGCCCTTCAACTGGCTGGTCAGATCGGGATAAACCGTCAGAATCACGCCCGCTACCGGCTGCCCCTGGCGACTGACTTGCACCAGTAAACCAGCGTCAATCAGCGCTTTTTCCTGAGGCGCTCCCGGTGTTTTACGTGCCAGGCTCATTTTAATATCGCTGGCACCATTTTGACCAACCCGCACCGGGTTACGCCCATAATAGGCAAATTCGTCGGCACTTTCCGCCAAGAAATAGTAATCCCCCGGCTCAATCTGCATGTGAAACCGGCCATCGGTGGTCGTCGGTGCCGAAACATAGGCCGGGGTGCCACGAAAATGTGTGCTTGTTCCCGGCCAGGCCCCAACCCGTACCCCGGCCACAGGCTGCCCGGCGCGCGAGGTTTTGCCGCTGACCTGGGTGGGTGACGCCTGCACCAGACTTACCGGGGTGATTAACAGCAAAATGAGACAGAATCGAAACATAGAAGTTATTTGCCTTTCAAACGACAAAAGGCCGGGGAATCCCGACCTTCTGTGGTGAACTTTGGTGGTGGTTTCAGCAGGGATGAACGTTACTGCTACCGACAACCTTGGGCTTCATGTACTTTTTCATAAGTGCCTCCTTTACGGTGATAGGTGAGAGTGATTTGCGTCAAAGGGCGTAATTTTTCGGAAGTCTACTCTTTTTAGCGGGAGATTTCCATCTGTTTCAGCAACTATTTTATTCATTCCAGAGCTATGCAAAAAACGTGCAAAATTCAGAAAAACCTGCCTTGCGGTTAGAACCTGTGGCACTCGTTCGTCTCCAGCGAGGCAATGGTGGCCGGGGGCGCGGTCGTCCGGACGGCGACAGCTAGGCTCCAGAGATGGAGTCATGCGGCCCGTGAAATGGGTGGCTCGGGCTCTGTTTCTACGGAGCTGAAGAGTTTTAATCAGAGCTCTTCTTGCCACAGCACCTGGCGGGTAACCTGCCGCAAGCATTTTTCAAGTTGGGCCAATACATCTGAAGCAATATTCCAACAGTGCCAATAGAGCCGCACTGCTTCACGGCTGGCAGAAACCTCCATCAGTTCACCCGCAGCCCGCCAGCCTTCACTCTGCTGATCGGGCAGAGCCCCATAGGCCAGTCCGCGACGGATCACTTCGGCGAAAGCCTCGGGTGAAGGCACCGAATGCGTCGGAATAACCGGCAGATTTTGCCCCAGATCCTGGTGCAGCAGGCGAAATTGTAAGGCATCATGGCGACCAA
>JAACTI010000403.1 GCA_009993495.1 Deltaproteobacteria bacterium
GGGTGAGGCGGTTCTGGGTCAAAGGCCATGGGACGCTGATTTACGCTGAAAAGGCGGGTTTAAATCTACGTCAAAATCTGCCTTGCGCAAAGCCGCAAAGAGGATCAAAACCGAAAATCGCTTTTGGGTTTAAAAACACTTTTTGGCGTCTTGAGCGAGCGTAGCGAACGGGCATGAGATAGATTTTATTCCAAGGCTGTCTGCCTTAGGTTAAACGCCCCCTTCGCCCCTGGCCCTCCTTCACCCTCGAAGAAGTTAATGTGACGTAGAAATACACCCTGCGAATCTATAAGGCTGATGATCAGGGGCGAAACTCTCTGTAGCCGGTGAGATTAGCCATTGACCTCAATGTAGACCGGTGCTACACATAAAGTCATAAAAAGAATGACTTTGTGTGGATCCGACTGATGCAACCAATGAAAGAACTGACGCAACTTCTGGAGCGCCTGGCCAACGCAGAAAACTACCTCTTTGCACTGGATGATCTGCGTTGCGCTTTACCTGATGCCGCCCCTGGAGCCTTCAAGGCTTTAGTGAGCAGGGCACAGCAGGCTGGAGTGTTGCAACGGGTTTGCAAGGGGATCTATCTTTATCCCCGGGTGCCTTATCGGCCCGGGCTGGTGCTGTTTCATGCCGCAGCAAAGCTGCGGGCTGATGCCTTTAATTATCTGAGCCTCGAAACTGTGCTGAGTGATGCCGGTATCATTTCACAGATCCCGCTGAACTGGATTACGCTGATGTCGTCGGGGCGCAGCCATATCGTCAACTGCGGGGATTTTGGTCATATTGAATTCATCCATACCAGGCGCAGCTCGGCGAACGTTGCTGCCCAACTGAGCTATGATGCTGACTGTCGCCTCTGGAGGGCCTCAGTGGCGCTGGCCTTGCAAGATATGAAACTGACCCGTCGCAGTACCGACCTGGTCGACTGGAGCCTGGCTGATGAACGTGTTTGACCAACTCGTCAATGAGGCGCTGCGCAGCGTACCGCAGTTTGCTCCTTTGCGCGTGGCGGTCGAAAAAGAGCTGCTGCATCACGATATTTTGCGTGAAATGAGCCGTGCCGGTTATCTGCAGAAGCTGACCTTTATGGGTGGCACCTGCTTGCGGGCCTGCTATGGATCACAGCGCCTGAGTGAGGATCTTGATTTTACCGGCGGGATCGATTTTGCCAGACAGACCCTTGCGGATCTCGGTAAGGTTCTGGTGGAGCGTCTTGAGGTGAAATACGGTTTGCCGGTCGAGGTGAGTGAGCCGTGTCGTGAAGAGGGCAATGTCGATACCTGGAAACTGCGGGTTGTGACGCGGCCCGAGCACAACCACTTGCCGTCACAGCGCATCAATATCGATATTTGCGCGTTGCCCAGTCATGATCGACGTCCCATGATGCTGCGAAATCATTATGCCGTCGACATGGGCACCTCAGGGTTGATTGTGCAAGCGGAGAGTCGTGAAGAGATTTTCGCTGACAAACTGGTCGCCTTCGCATTACGACCAAATCGAATCAAGCATCGTGATCTGTGGGATATTGTCTGGCTGAATCAACAGGGAGTTGCCATGCCTGCGGAGTTGGCGCTGCGCAAGGTTGCCGATCGTCGACTGGATCGGATTGAGTTTCTTCACCGGTTGCAGCAGCGTCTAACACTTTTGCAATCGGATCCTGCCTGCCGTAAGGATTTTTTGCAGGAAATGTGTCGTTTTCTGCCGCCGGCATTTATTGCTGAAACGCTGGAACAACCAGACTTCTGGTCGTTTCTTGTGACTCTGGTTACGGATCAATGCGAACAGGTTTGTGCGCCCGGAAATGCTCAATAACGATCTTGCCGTTAATTCAAAATCCAGAATTCCGAATCAAATCCCCGCCGGGCGGCTACGGCAC
>JAACTI010000404.1 GCA_009993495.1 Deltaproteobacteria bacterium
TCCCGCGACAAAAGGCTTACCCCTCAGTCCCGGGCTGAAAAATTTTGAGCCTCTTGTATCTCTTCAGCCTTGTCGTGACAGAACTCAAAGACGCCACTTGCGCGGGCCGCTTAAATTTTCCGCGGCGGGGCGGGCTCTGCATGCTGCAGCCATCCCCAGATTTCATTCTGCTCAAATTTTTGCGTGGAATTTCTTAGTTGACACAACGCCCGGCAATAGCTATATTACCCCGCTGCGGCGCTCTGTCGGCGTCGTCACGTCTAACGAAGCGAGGTATGTAACATGTATGCGGTGATCAAGACCGGAGGAAAACAGTACAAAGTTTCCGAAGGCGACCTTTTTAAGGTCGAAATGATCGATGGGGCAGTCGGTGAAACGATTGAACTCGATCAAGTCCTCATGGTCGGTGGCGCAGAGGTTCAAATCGGAACACCTCTCGTACCAGGCGCCAAGGTTATGGCGCGGATCGTTGCGCAGGAAAAAGACAAGAAAATTCTTGTCTTTAAATCCAAGCGACGCCAAGGGTATCGTAAGAAATACGGCCATCGTCAACCCATTACCCGACTTAAAGTCGCGGCAATCGAAGCTTAAGGAGGCAACTCATGGCGCACAAGAAAGCTGCCGGTAGTTCGAGAAACGGTCGCGACAGTCAGGGACAACGTTTAGGTGTCAAACGCTTCGGCGGCCAGGAAGTTTCCGCCGGATCCATTCTGGTTCGCCAGCATGGCACCAACTTTCACCCAGGAACCAATGTTGGTTGTGGCAAGGATTACACCTTGTTTGCGCTGATTGACGGTGTGGTCAAGTTTGAGACCAAGGCCAAGGGACGCCAGTTTATCAGCGTCTATGCCGCCTGAAAAGTTGCTTGAAGCAACAGGAACGACTGGCCCGGGGCTCATAGCGAACCCCGGGCTTTTTTCTTTTTTCGTGCTACGGACGTTCGAAGAATTATGAAGTTTGTTGATCAGGTTTTGATTGAAGTATGCTCCGGGGATGGCGGGCGCGGCTGCGTATCCTTTCGTCGAGAAAAATTTGTCGCCAAAGGTGGCCCTAACGGCGGTGATGGCGGTTGGGGGGGAGATATTATTTTCCAGGTCGACTCTAACCTGTCAACTTTGCTCGATTTTCGTTATCAGCGTCATTACCGTGCGCCCAATGGTGCCCCAGGAATGGGCAAGGATATGCACGGCAAAAATGGTGAAGACATGGTTTTGCGCGTGCCACCGGGAACCCTGGTGTTTGACACCGACAGCGGTGAACAATTGCTTGACCTGACCGAACCCGGTGCCCGGGTGGTATTTCTGAAGGGGGGCCAGGGTGGGCGCGGCAATGCGCGTTTTATGACCAGCACCAACCGCGCTCCCCGCCATGCCCAGCCCGGTATGCCCGGTGAAGTCCGCCAGTTGCGCCTCGAATTGAAACTGCTGGCCGATGTTGGCCTGATCGGGTTACCCAATGCCGGCAAATCGACACTGATTTCGGTGATTTCAGCCGCTAAACCGAAAATTGCCGATTATCCCTTTACCACCCTGGTTCCGAATCTGGGGGTTGTCGACCTTGGCGACCGCACCATGGTGGTGGCCGACATCCCCGGCTTGATCGCGGGTGCCAGTGACGGGCTGGGCTTGGGCACGCGTTTCTTACGTCACGTCGAGCGCACCGATCTGTTTCTCCATCTGGTCGATCTGAGTGTGCTGCAAAAAGGTGATCCGCGCGAAAATTTTCGCCAGATTAATGCCGAGCTTGCTGCTTACGATCAGGCGTTGGCGACCAAACCGCAACTGGTGGTTCTGAACAAGATCGATATTCCTGAAGTGCGTGAACACGCAGCGGAACTTGAACGGGAATTTGTCGCCATGGGGCACCGGGTTTTTCAGATTTCCGCCGTGACCGGCGAGGGCGTCAAGGAACTGGTACGCGCCACG
>JAACTI010000405.1 GCA_009993495.1 Deltaproteobacteria bacterium
CATGGTTCCCATCGGTCGAGGTCAGCGCGAACTTATAATCGGTGACCGTCAAACCGGAAAAACGGCTGTCGCGCTGGATACCATCCTGAATCAAAAGGGCCAGGATGTCGTTTGCGTTTATGTCGCGATTGGTCAAAAGCGCTCAACCGTGGCCCAGGTCGTTGAAAAACTGCGTCAACATGGTGCCATGGATTACACCATTGTGGTTGCGGCTACTGCTTCTGACCCTGCTCCGCTCCAATTTATCAGCCCCTATACCGGTGTCACCATGGGCGAGTTTTTCCGGGATAATGGCCGGCATGCTCTTATTGTTTATGACGATCTTTCCAAGCAGGCCGTTGCCTATCGTCAGCTTTCCTTGCTGCTGCGCCGACCGCCGGGCCGTGAGGCTTTTCCGGGCGACGTTTTCTATCTGCACAGTCGGTTGCTTGAGCGGGCCTGCAAACTTAATGACGCCTTAGGAGCTGGTAGTCTGACGGCCCTGCCGATTATCGAAACTCAGGCCGGCGACGTTTCGGCTTACATCCCGACCAACGTTATCTCCATTACCGATGGCCAGATTTTCCTGGAAACAGATCTGTTCTATTCTGGGGTGCGTCCTGCCATCAACGTGGGTTTGTCGGTTTCGCGGGTTGGTGGCGCGGCCCAGGTCAAAGCCATGAAGCAAGTTGCCGGAACCCTGCGCCTGGCCCTTGCACAATATCGAGAAATGGCCGCTTTTGCCCAGTTTGGCTCCGACCTTGATGCGGCGACCCAGAAACAGCTTGCCCGTGGTGAGCGTTTGGTCGAAATTCTCAAACAGGGGCAGTATCAACCTCTGCCCTTCGCCAAACAGGTTCTCGCTATTTACGCTGCCAATAATGGTTATTTGGATGAAATTCCGGCAGCGGCTGTTCAGCGTTACGAAAAAGAAATGATTTTGTTTGTTGATAGCCAGAAAGCTGACCTGCTCAAAGACCTGACCACCAAGAAGGCGCTGGACGCCGAATTGGAGGGGCGGATCAAGAAAGCTCTCGACGAATTCAAGAGTCAATTCAGCGCCTGATTAAAACTTTCGTCGGAAGGTAGAGATAAATGCCCAGTCTCAAGGACATAAAAAAAAGGATCAGCTCGGTAAAAAACACCCAGCAGATCACCAAGGCCATGAAAATGGTCTCGGCAGCCAAGTTACGTCGGGCTCAGGATGCTGCCGTTTCAGCGCGCCCCTACGCTGAAAAACTTCAGCAGGTGCTTGCGAATCTGGCGCGACGCGGTGGTGATGACGGCCATCACATGTTATTTTCGCGGGGCAAAAAACGTGCACTTTTGCTTCTGATGACGGCTGATCGTGGTTTGTGTGGTGGTTTTAATGCCAATATTTCTAAGGCCGCCGAGCGTTTTGTGCGCGATAACCCCCAGGGTTATGAAACTATTGATCTCATGATCACCGGGCGTAAGGGCAACGAGTTTTTACGTAACCGTCTGGGTAAAAATATTGTCAAGGTCTACGAAAACATTGGTGCGCAACTCAATTATAAAACGGCATCTTTGATCGGTCAGGAACTTGTCGCAAAATATGACGACGAAACCTATGACGCGATCTTTCTGATTTATAATGCGTTTGAAAGTGCCATCAGTCAGATTGTAACCTTGGAGCAGTTGCTGCCGATTCAGCCAGAGACCGAATCGGCCACAAGCGATGAAACGGATTATATTTACGAGCCGAATCGTAGTGAAGTTTTAGCGCAAATTCTGCCAAAAATGGTCGATGTTGCGGTTTTTCGCGGTTTACTTGAATCAAACGCCTCTGAACATGGTGCGCGCATGGCCGCAATGGACAGTGCCAGCCGCAATGCGTCTGAGATGATCAGCAAACTGACGTTGCAATATAATCGTGCGCGTCAGGCAGCCATTACCAAAGAGTTGATGGAAATCATTTC
>JAACTI010000406.1 GCA_009993495.1 Deltaproteobacteria bacterium
ACTACAGGCTCCAACATGTTATATTCCTCCTTGCATGCTGTGATGGTAGGCAGCAAGGAGTCGCATCTGTGTCTCCCGGAGATCCATACACCTGAAAGGTTGTAGGTCTTTTTACCGTTCGTCCATCGCTTCTGCGAGGTACAGTCGGGGGTACATGCCGGGAATCACCGGATCAGTTTACACACCAGGATGTTACTCGCTATAAATTACTCGATCTCGTCGCTGCTTCCCCGCTGCCTACTTCACATACCCTATCAATTTTCATCCGCGGGGGCGACAACTTCCGCTTGTCATGTGCGTTTACCGTGAAAATACACCCCCCACCCCGACCCTCTTCCGCGCAGGGGGGAGGGAAATCCTTGGCCTCGTAAAGTGTAGAGCCGGGGGAGGATTTTCATGTGCGGGGGCGACAAAATTCTTTTGTCATGAGCGTTTACATTGGGAGACGGACATGGCTAAGAAGATCATCCTGCTTGTAGAAGACAATCCGGACGACGAGGAACTCACCCTCATGGCGCTAAAGGAAAGCAATATCTTAAACGAGGTCGTTGTGGCCCGAGACGGCGAGGAGGCTGTGGAATATCTATTCGCCAAAGGATGAAAATCACCCTTTACCCCTCCCTCCTCCGTAGAGGGGGAGGGAATAATGACTCCGCATGAGAATCTTATTTTCGTTAAAATGGAGGTGATCACGTGCCTGAACCGCTCGACCTGCTCATTGTTGAAGACAACCCCGACGACGCCCGGTTGATGCTTCTGCACCTTACCGAAGAAGGCTACGCGCCCCGGTGGAAAAGAGTTGAGACAAAGGAGGCCTATCTGGATGCCCTGCGAGATCCCCCTGATCTGATCCTGGCCAATTATGCGCTCCCCGGCTTCAGCGGCCCTGATGCCCTAAGGCTCCTTAAGTCCGCCGGCCTTGATATCCCCTTCATACTGGTTTCAGGAAGCATAGGAGAGGAAGCCGCTATTGAGATGATGAGGCTCGGGGCATCCGACTACATCCTCAAGGATCGGATGGAAAGGCTTGGAGTGTCTGTCAGGAGGGCACTTGCTGAAAAGATGCTCCGTTTCGAAAAAGGCATCGCGGAAGATACCCTCAGGCGGAAAAGGTCGCTTTTTCGTAAGATACTGGATGATTTCCCCTACGGGATATACATCGTAAACAGGCACCAGGAGATAGAGTATGCAAACAGCAAATTTGCCGCCGACTTCGGGGATTGGGCTTCCTGCAAATGCCATGAGTTCCTCCACGGCCGCGCCGATCCCTGTCCCTGGTGTGAAAATGCCGAGGTCTTTGCCGGCAGCACCATTGAAAGACTATGGCATTCTGATAAGACCGCAAAGGACTATGAGCTTGCGTCCATCCCCATCAAGAATACGGACGGCACCATTTCAAAGCTTGTGGTCTTCCACGACGTAACGGCGAGGAGAAGGGCCGAAGAAGAGATAAGGGGGCAGCAGAACTTCCTTCGCACCCTCATTGACTGCATGCCGATACCGGTCTTTTACAAGGACAGGGAGGGACGCTTTCTTGGTTTCAACAAGGCTTACGAGGATTTCACGGACATACCCAGAAGCGAACTCATCGGAAAGACCGTCATGGAAATCCTGCCCTCTGATGAGGCCGCATACCATCACAGGATTGATCTCGACCTTATAAGATCAGGCGGAAAGGTCAGCTATGAATCTCACTACACGAACCCTGGGGGGAAAAGAAGGGATATCGCCATAAGCAAGGCGGCCTTCATGGACGAAAAAGATGTGCCTGAGGGCATAGTTGCGGCCTTTCTGGATGTGACCGCACGCAAGAGGGCAGAGGAGGCACTCAGGGCATCGGAGGAGCAATGCAGGCTCCTTGCCGAAACAAGCCGCGACATCATCCTTGTGCACG
>JAACTI010000005.1 GCA_009993495.1 Deltaproteobacteria bacterium
CCGCGGTTGTGAAAAAATTGACCCAAGGCAAGGGGGTCGAGGTCAACCTCAAGGCTTTGGCCGGCGGCGCAGCGGCCTGAGCCACCCACCACAGGAGCTCTTTTATGAAGCTGAAACAAATTTCGATCTTTCTTGAAAATTCTCCCGGACGTCTCTACGACACCACCAACGCGCTGGCCACGGCCGGTTTGAATTTGCGCTCGTTATGCATCGCCGACACTTCGGCCTTCGGTGTGCTGCGAATTTTGATTTCAGATGTCAATCTGGCCCGGCACATTGTGATGGAAAAACACCTTCCGGCGCGAGTTGAAGAGGTGCTGGCAATTGAGCTGGACGATATTCCCGGCAGCTTGGCGCAGGTGCTGAAATTGTTGATGGAGGCCAAAATTAACGTCGACTATATGTATGCTCTGGCGGGCGGCGGCAACGGTAAGGCGGTGATGATTTTCCACTTTAACGATAATGACCGGGCCTTGGAAATTCTGCAGCACGCCGGAATTCGCCTCCTGGATGCCGCCAGCCTGGGAATGCTGGAAAACCAACAAACATGATCAAATTGCAAAGACTCAAACTTAACCAGAGCACAGAGGCAAACAATTAAACCTGGGAAAAGCAGTTATCCACGGAAAAAACTAACGAAATCAGGCAAATGTATAACTTCATTCTGTAGCTCTGTTTGGAGAATGACTGATTTGCTGTAATGATTTAATTTTCCGTGTCTTTTCGTGGTTCCAAAAACTGTTTTCAGGTTTAAGTTGTGAGATTTTCCCTGTGTCCTCTGATCTACATGATCTCCGTGTAAATGATTTGACTTTTCAAGGGAGCGCAAGATTATGACAAACCAAAACACTTACCACCCGCAACGTTTCGCCGTTATTGGTGCCGGTCCAGTGGGTGGCGTGGTCGCCGCTTTTTTGGCCCAGAGCGGATATGATGTCACTCTTTGCGATGTGATTCCCGAATTGCTCGAACCGGCCTTGAACCCCGGCATTAGAATCGAGGGCGCCGACTGCCTGCAAGCGCGGGTGACGCGGGTCACGACCCACATCGACGAGATCGTCAATAATCCTCCCGATGTCATCTTCGTCACCGTCAAGGCCACCGCCCTGCCCCTGATTGCTTCTGCCCTCGAAGGTTTCGTTGCACCGGGACGCTATGTCATCAGCTGGCAGAACGGCATCGACACCGCCCAGGTTCTGGCCCAGCATCTGGGGGCCGAAGCCGTCATGCGCGGCGTGGTTAATTTTGGCTGTGTGCCCTTGGCGCCGGGACATATTCGTTTGGCCTTTCACCACCGACCCCACTTTCTACAGGAACTTGATCCGCGCAGTTGCGTGGCCGCTGACGGAATCTGCCAGGTTCTCAGCGCCTGTGGGCTGGAAACCCAACACAGCACCAATATTGCCGACCGCGTCTGGCGCAAAGCGGTGCTCAACGCCTGCATGAACCCCCTGTGTGCGGTCACCGGCATGACCATGGTTGAAATTATTGAAGACCCCATCACCTTCAGTCTGGTTGACGCCCTGCTCAAGGAAGCCATCGCCGTGGCCCGCGCCAATGAATTCTCCCTCGGTTCCGACTTTTACCCCTACGCTATCAGCTATATCAAAAATGCCGGTAATCACAAGCCGTCCATGTTGCAGGATATTGAAGCCAATCGCCGCACTGAAATTGACTACATTAACGGCAAAATTGTCGAATATGGGGTTCAGGCCGGCATCCCGACCCCCTACAACACGATGATACGTGGGCTGGTCAAGGCCCTTGAGCCCAAGTAAACAGAAGTACAAACGCGGTCTTTGGCCAACCCCGTTGGCCTGGGCCCATCCCCTGTAGGAGGTCTCCGATGAAAAGAACATTTGTCCTGTTTTCGCTGCTGTTCCTGGTGTTTTTCGGTTTACTGGTAAGCCCGCTGCTGGCAGCCGAGGAGAGGAAAGATCCGCTGGCTAACTGGGCGACAAAATTTGATTATTCGAAAGCGGAATATATCTATATTTTGTCGAACATTTCCCACCCGGTGATTGCAGGTGTTGCCAATGGCTACAACTTTCGCGACGCTCTCTGGGAAAAATCCAACGGGCGCATCTACGTCGACTACCGGCCACTGGCACAGCTTGGTGGCGAAAAGGATGTCATCTCCAAACTAAAAATCGGCGCAGTGCAGGGAATGCTGTCATCTTCGGTCGCTTCGGCCAACATCGCTGAAAGACTCGGTATCGTTAATCTGCCCTATGTTGTTGACACCTACGACAAACTTGATCAGTTCCGTAGCGATCCCGAAATCTGGGGCCCCTACAGCGAGAGCGCACTGTCGTCAGGTCTGATGGTTGTCGACATTGTCAACTACGGCCAGTACGGCTGGGCAACCACCACGCCGGTGCGCACCCTGGAAGATGCGAAATCAGTTAATTTCCGCATTGCCGAAGCTCCGGTGAATATCGATGTCTACAAGGCCTGGAACACCAAGTTTACCGTTATGCCTTGGCCGGATGTGCCCCAAGCCTTGCAGACCGGCGTCATTAACGGTCTTGACCATACCGCCATTGTCTGTAATATCACCAAAAAATTCACCATTGCCAAATACTTTACCGAGTTGAATTATGCTCAGGGATTGTTCGTTCACCTGGTAAACAAGCGCTGGTTCAATAAGTTGCCGAAAGATCTGCAAGCTATTTTCCTTGAAGTTGTTGCAGAAGAAAGCGCCAAAACCCGTGGGATGACGCGCGCCCAGCACGATGCGCAAATTGCAAAAGCCAAAGAATCCGGGGTAGAATTTTTTCAGCTTTCCGCCGCTGACAAGGCCAGCCTGATACAGCAAGCCGCACCGGTTTACGCTGACTGGGGCAAAAAAATCGGTGCAGACTACCTGGCAAAGGTTCGCAGTAAACTCGGCAGCAATTAACCACTGAAGAGTTTGGACTTTGATGAAAACCGGGGAGGTCTGCTCCCCGGTTTTCATCTTTCGGGGCAGGATTATGCTAAAAAAAATAATTCAAAAAGTTGATCGTATCTTCATCGTCCTTGAGGATTGGTCGCTCTTGCTTTCGGTGTGTATCGCCCTGCTTGTTGCCATGGCCAACGTACTGCTGCGCAAACTGACCAACGACGTTAATCTTTACTGGTCAGACGAGGTGGTGCGCAAAACCATCTATTTCTCGACCTATATCGGTTGCCTGGTTGCAGTTCGCGGTCGCTCATTGATTCGGATTGATGCCTTGCCGCAATTGGTTCCCGGGTTGAAAAAATGCCTCAACCTCTTTTCCCACGCAGCGACCCTGGTCTTTGCCGGGTGTCTGGTTTATTGGGGTGGGTCTATGACAAGTTTGATGTATCAGGATGAATACGCCAAGACCAGCAGCCTGCAACTGCCTGAATGGATATTTTATGCGGTCTTGCCAACCATGGGGGCGATGATGTTTTTCCGCACCCTGCTGGTAATGGTCGAAGATTGGAAAGAGGGGGCTGCCAGCTAAGCTTATGGATTCCAGTTACCTGATTATTTTATTTTTGCTGCTTGGCCTGCTCGGAACCACCGTGCCGGTCTTTATGGCGTTATTCTTTACCGGCACCGTCGGTCTGGTCTTCATGATCGGTATTGACGCGCAAATTGTCATCGAAGTTCTCTACCGCAGCATGGATAAATTTGCCTTGGTAGTGGTGCTATTTTTCATTCTGTGCGGCAACATCATGACGACCGGCAGCATTGTGCACAAGTTGATTAAAACCGCCAACGTTTTGGTTGGATTTTTGCCTGGCGGATTGGCGATGGCCGGGGTTCTGGCCTGTGGCTTTTTCGGGGCCATCTCCGGCTCGACGGTCGCCACGGTGGTCGCCATTGGTGGCTTCATGATCCCAGCTTTGATTGAAAATGGCTACGACGAAAGCTTTTCCGTCGGCATCATGACCACCGCGCCCAACCTGGGGATTATTATTCCACCGTCGATCTCCATGATCCTCTACGCCATGGTCAGTAACGACCCGATCGAAGCCCTGTTCCTCACCGGTTTTGTTCCCGGGGTTCTGATCATGATCGCCATGAGCTTTTATTCTTATGTTTATTGCAAAAGAAGGAACTACAAGACCCTTGATCGACCGACGCTCAAGGAAATAATCGCAGTTTTGAAGGAAAGTGTCTGGGCTCTGTGTCTGCCGCTGCTCATTTTCGGCGGCATCTATTCCGGACTTTTTACCGCCAATGAAGCTGCCGTCGTCGCTTGTTTTTATGCATTTTTTGTTGAAGTTTTCATCCATAAGGATATGAAACTTAAAGATATCAAAAAAGTCATCATCTCCTCCTCCGCCACCTCGGCAACCTTGCTGGTTATCGTTGCCGGAGCTTCGGTGTTCGGCGAGTATCTGACCTTTGAGCAGATTCCCAACCAGATCGCCGAAGCGGTGACTGGTCATATCTCTTCGCCCTGGGTCTTTCTGTTAGCCGTCAATATCATGCTCCTGATCATTGGCATGTTCATGGATATCATTTCCGCAACCCTCATACTGACGCCGATTTTTTTACCCCTGCTGTCTAAATTCGGCATTGATACCATGCATTTCGGGTTATTGATGACCATTAACCTGGGCATCGGCTATTGTACGCCGCCTCTGGGGGTCAGCCTTTATATCTCCGGGGCTGCGGTCAATCGTAACCTGGTTTTCGTTTCCAGAGCCGTGGTTCCTTTTCTGCTGATTCAGATCGCCATTCTCCTGGTTCTGACCTTCTGGCCGGATTTGGTGCTGCTGCTGCCGCGTTTGGTTTACGGTTGAGACAAAGAGCCTTGGTCACACTTTTTGCTGGGCGATCAAGGCGGATAGTTTTCCAAAGTGAGGAGATGACTATGGATGCTCGAATTCTGATTCCGGTGGATGATTCCCCAACAACAGAAAAGGCGATCAGCGCTTTTCTTGGAAATCGCACGCGTTTTCCGGATCGGGTCACCCTGCTGCATGTGCTGGAAGACAAGCTCTCCTATCGTGCAATCCCCGCACCACAGCTCGAAAGCATCCGCGAACGGGCGCGCGAGGCCGGCTATAAATTGCTGGAGCGCTTCGCCGAACGTTTCAGGGCCGCGGATCTTCACCCTGAATTGCGACTTGAGCAGGGTGATCCGGTTCGAATTTTGAAGAAGATTGATGCCGAAGAAAAAATTTTTCTGCTGATCATGGCCCGGCATAAAAGTGGCGGAGAAATGACGGATATTCTCTTCGATTCTGTCACCAATGCGGCCATGCACAAGGTAAAATGCCCCATGTTGCTCTTTTAGCCCCAGACCCTCAGCGAGGATGTTATGACGATCACAGCAAAGATCGACCAGCTGTTCAAACGGCTGCATGATCGGCCCCAGTATCCGACTCAGGGGGCAGTGCTCTTCGTCGACCTTGAAGCGCGCCAGTGCCGCCGGGGCTACCTGCCGCTTGAAGTCGTCAAGACTTTTCTCGGCGGTCGCGGCAGTAATATGTTTCTGCTCTACAACCTGCTCGATGTGCAACGTGCGCCCCTCGATCCGCAGGTGCCCCTGATTTTCGGGGCCGGAATTTTAACCAGCAACATGCCCAGTGCCACCCGTGGCAATGTCACCAGTCGCTCGCCGGAAAGTCGCGCGATTCTCGACAGCAATGCCGGCGACTATTTCCCTTCTTTTCTCAAACGCCACGGTTACGACCATCTGGTACTCTATGGGTGCAATCCGGAATGGACTCTGTTGCAGATCAGCGGCGAAAAGGTCGATTTTTACCCGGCCACCGCCTACCTCGGCATGAATAATCTCGTGTTTACTGCGGCAATCGAGCGCGATTTTGCCCTGACCGAGCAGCAGGATCTGGCCATGGCGCGCATCAGCAGCGCGGGGGAAAATCAGGTACTGTGTAGCGGCATTATGGCGGGGATCAAATCCATCTGGGGCCGTGGCGGCGGCGGGGCCAAGATGGGGGCGCTCAATCTCAAGGCGATCCTGTTGCGGGGAACCCCGCCACGAACTGAGCTGACCCCGGAATACAAAAAAAAGAATGCCGCTATTGGTCGCCAGATCCTTTCGGTCAGCGTGGTTCAGCACGCCCTCAAGAAGGTTGGTACGCCCTTCCTCTACAAACCAAGCCGGGTGCTGGGTGCCATGGGCACCAAAAACAACCAGGAGACCACCTGGCACGACAGTCTCGACGCCGACAATTTCGATCCCTATCGCCCGAATATGAGTGGGTGCTACAAGTGTCCAGTCTGCTGTCGGGCCAATAATGACATGCTGCCGGGCGGCAAGGGTGGCTGGGGAGCGAAAGCGTTACAAGGCATTGCCGGTAATGCCGGCTACGACAAGAACCAGATCCAGCTGGAACATGACAAAAAACGCACCTATAACGGCATCAACAACGATGGTGTTTTCGATGAGTACGACAAGGGCGAAGGCCCGGAATATATCATCGTCGGCAAGTTCGGCCCCAACATCGGCATTAAAGAGCCGGAGCAGGTTTTGCGCCTCAACAACATTATCAACGACCTGGCTCTCGATGCCTCCAGCACCGGGAGTGCCATCGCCTGGGCCATGGAACTCTACCAGCGCGGCATTATTGATGAAAAGGATACCGGTGGTCTGGAGCTGACCTGGGGTAACTACCCGGTGATTGAACAGCTGCTGTTTATGACCGCTGGCCGCCAAGGTTTTGGCGATACCATCGCCTGCTCCAGCCGGGCCGTTGAGTTGGGTAAATATCCCCCCGAGGCTCTTGAGTACTGCATGGCCTCCAAGGGGCTCTTCCAGTCCGACCCCCACGACGCGCGGATCCTCAAGGCTTTTGCCCTCGGTTTGGCTGTGGCGACCCGGGGAATGGATCACCTGCGCAACCGGGCCACCTTGGAGATTAACGCCCGCATTAACGACGACCCTGAGTTCAAAACCGCCCTCTACGGTGGAGTTGTGGCAGCGCAACCGACCTCTTATGCGGGCAAGGAGTACGCGGTGCGCCGCTGTGAAAACACCTTCGCCGCCGGTGATGCCGTTGGCATGTGTCGTTTCAATACCAAACTCTTCAACTCGCCCTCGACCCCGGATCTGGCACTGTTCGCTGAACAGATCACCAGCCTGACCGGCATTCCTCTGAGCGGTAGCGATCTGGATGAAGTTGGGCGCAACATTACCGGTTTGGAACGGATGCTTAACTTCAATTTCGGCCTGCGGGCCCAGGATGATAGCCTGCCGCCACGCTGGTTCAATGAGCCGATTCAGGTTGGACCTTTCAAGGGCGAGAAGATCGACCGGAAGCAATTTGCGCAGTTAAAACAACGCTTCTACACGCTCACCGGGCTCAACGCCGAAGGCCTGCCGTCACCCGATTGGCACGCGGCGCTCTCGAAGGTGACGACTGGCTTCTGCGTTCAGGTCAAACTGCCCTGGCCTCTACCGGGAGCACCAGACGGCGTGGTCATCATTGACCAGCCGCTTGAGAATCTCGGCCAATTGCGCGCCCAACTCCTGAGAAAACTGCCGGAAGCAGCCGAGCAGCTCCAAGATTCTTCCTGGAATATCGCCATCAACGGCAACATGGTTCTTGCCGACGAAAACCAAACCCAAGTCCCCAACGGTAGCCAGGTCAAGCTGCTACCCATTATGGCCGGGGGCTGAGGGTGGCGGGGAACAGGGATGCCATCGGAGTTGCACTCCTTCCCAGGCGCCCGCGTGGGAGAGCATAGAACCGAGGACTTTCGCGTTGAGCGATAGGGCACATCGAGCTGTGTCCTTGCCTCTCCGGGTTTCTGCGTGGAAATATTCCTGTCCTGTTATGCCGCCCCTTGATTAGCACCAGTTTTCTGCTGGGAAAAACCTCGTTCAAATATTTTCATTTTTTGACCTGATGAGCACGTATCTTCCACTGCTGGTCTCCCCTCACGCGGCAGCCTGAAAGTTGAGTAAAAGCGAGGCTTTTCACCCCCGCTGAGATGAATAGGAAGCCGGGAGGCCTGAATTCAAGTGGGCGCCAGCGGAAGATTGATGCTCATCAGGTTTTTTTATGCTTGACATCATTTCGGTATTGAAGTACTTTTTTACCACATAGCCCTTAGCGACATAATGATTCCAGCCAGAGCTTAAACTGTTTTCCCTGCGTGGAGCGCCTTATGAGTTTAAAGTCCGTACACCAGATTATTGACGACTGTCAGGCAATTTTCAACGACAACAGCTTCAGTAAAGCCCGCCAGTGGAAAGATGCCGTGCCGGGGCGCAAGGTTATCGGCTATATGCCGGTCTATATGCCCCGCGAACTGATTCACGCGGCGGGCATGCTGCCCCTGGGCATTCTGGGCGGTGGTGCCGACATGGAAGTCATTCATGGCGATGCCTATTATCAGAGCTACCTCTGCCGCATTCCGCGCTCGACCATCGAACTGGCCATAACCGGCAAGCTCGACTTTGTCGATGGCATGGTCTTCCCGTCTATCTGTGATGTTATTCGTAATCTGTCGGGAATCTGGCAGTTGCTGTTCAAAGACAAATATGTGCGCTATTTCGATCTGCCGCAGAATTTTGATGATCAGATTGGCGGGGTTTTTTACGTCAACGAACTGCGCGAATTTAAGCAAGGGCTCGAAAAACTCGCCGGACGCGAAATCAGCGACGAACACTTGCACCAGTCTATCGCCCTGTACAATGAAAACCGCGCCTGGGTCAACAAGGTTTACGACTATCGCGCGGCCACGCCCTGGAAAGCACCCGCCGCCGAAGTTTATCTACTGATGCGTGCCGGCATGGTGCTGCCGGTGGAAGAGCATACCGACCTGCTGAAAAGCTACCTGGCGGCGGCCGAAGCCGAAAATCGACCGCTGCGTGACAATTGTCGCATTGTGCTGATCGGCACCTTTTGCGAGCAGCCACCCTTGAATCTGCTGAAAT
>JAACTI010000006.1 GCA_009993495.1 Deltaproteobacteria bacterium
TGCGCACATCGGCAAGTTTTTTGGTGAGTCGGTGAGCGAGAATAATTGGTAACGGCATCAATTCGGGAGTTTCATCACAGGCAAAACCAAACATTAGTCCCTGGTCGCCGGCCCCCTGCTCCTTATAAAGCCCTTCCCCAAGGGATACGCCCTGGGAAATATCCGGAGATTGTTGATCGATAGAGGTTAAAACGGCACAGGTTTCGTAGTCAAAGCCCATGGACGAGTCATTGTAACCAATATCTTTGATTGTCTGGCGAACAATCGCAGGCAAATCCGCGTAAGCGGTCGTGGTAATTTCGCCGGCGATCACAGCCATACCCGTGGTCACCAGAGTTTCACAAGCAACCCGCGCATATTTGTCCTGCATTAAAATAGCATCAAGCACCGCATCAGAAATCTGGTCGGCAACTTTGTCGGGATGCCCTTCGCCAACAGATTCGGACGTAAAAAGAAAATCTGTCATAGCCATAGTTTAATCATCTCCTCTTGCGCTAGATGGATAGGCTGCAGACCAATGGTGCAGCCTGGTGAGCGAAACTCACGGTTTAAATCACAAAAGTCCCAAAAAGATCGGGTAATTGGCGCCGCATTTCGCGGTCGAGACAGGTAGCAACTTCTTTGCCCGTCGGGAATTTCATTAACTTTGCCACCAGTTTCTCGGCATCGGCACATGAGAGCTCACGTAACACGCGTTTCACGCGTGGAATACAGGGATGATTCATGGACAATTCTCGCAGACCCAGCCCAATGAGAACTGCCAGATACATGGGCTCACCGGCCATTTCTCCACAAATGCTAACGTCGGTGCCGGTTTCTTTTGCGGCATCGCAAACCAGTTTAAGCGCGCGTAAAATGGCCGGGTGCAAGGGCTCATAGAGATAAGCGACATGCTCGTTGCCGCGATCGACCGCCAAACAATATTGGATGAGGTCGTTGGTGCCCACGGAGAAAAAATCAACCTCAGGTGCCAGTAAGGGGGCAATCATCACCGCTGCCGGAGTTTCAATCATAATACCGGTTTTTATTTCAGGGTCATAGGCAATCCCCTGCGCGTCCAATTCTGACTTCACGCAATTAAGCAAACGTTTACAGGTGCGAATTTCCGCCACGCCACTGATCATCGGAAACATAATCCGTACCTGACCAAAAGCCGAAGCGCGCAAAATTGCGCGTAACTGCACCTTGAAGAGGTCAATTTCGCGCAGGGAAAAACGCACCGCCCGCAGCCCCATCGCCGGGTTATCTTCGTTTTCGAGGCTGAAATCTTTGAGGAATTTATCACCACCAACATCCAGAGTCCGAATCGTCACCGGATCGGGCGCAATGCTGCGCGCTATTTTTGAGTAGGCCTGGAATTGTTCTTTTTCCGTGGGGGGGGTCTCACGGTTCAGGTAAAGAAATTCTGTGCGATAAAGTCCGATACCACAAGCGCCGTCCTGGCGCGCCCCAGGCACGTCGGACACCAGTTCCAGATTGGCCCGGAGAACAACTTGCACATTATCGGTGGTTTCAGCGGCTAAATCGCGATAATGGCAGAGCTCTTTTTCCAGATATTCGAAAGCCAGCTTACGTTTGAGATATTCTTTAAACGTGTCTTCCGACGGGTTAAGAATGACGACCCCGGTGGAACCGTCAACAATTGCCGGCAGGTTGTTTTGCACCACCGCCGTTGCACTTTCAAGCCCGACAACTGCCGGAATTCCCAGGGAGCGCGCCAGAATCGCCGTATGCGAGGTTCGACCACCGCGGTCAGTGATAAAACCAACAACCTTACTCTTTTCCAGTTGCATGGTATCGGCCGGCGATAAATCATGCGCCGCTACCAGGGATTTTTCGTCGAGTTTTTCAAGCCGATTATCGGTTATCCCCGCCAGAACCCGCTGAATACGTTGGCCAACTGCGTCGAGATCGGAGCTGCGTTCGCGCAGATAATCATCTTCAATTTTCTCAAACATCACGCGCATTTTCTTCAACGCCTGATCCAGAGCACTTTCTACGTTGAAATTCTGCCGAATGAGATCTTCTGTTTGGCTGATCAGCAGTTGATCTTCGAGAATCAGCAAATGCGTATCAAGAATATAGATATGTTCGCGCAAATGTTCCTGATTTGAGACCTTTTGTTTCACCTCATGCAGCTGGTCAGCCGCAGTCGCCAGTGCCGCCCTGAAGCGCGCCAGCTCTGTGTCGATTTCTGCCGCAGAAATCTCCCACTCCAGAACATGGGAGAGCCGATTCAGCAGACAGATTCGGCCAATGCCAATGCCTGGAGAAACCCCGACCCCAACCAGATAGGTATCCTGTTGTATTTCAGTCTTCCCCAAAACCGTCCTCGATCAAGTGAGACAGCGCTTCCATCGCCGGTTGTTCATCTTCACCCGTGACCTGTAATGAAATTTGTGAACCCTTGGGAGCCGCCAGCAGTAAAATACCCATAATGCTCTTGCCGTTCACTTCGATGCCTTCTTTTTCCACCAGCACTTCGCTGCGAAAACGATTGGCGGTCTGGACCAACTGTGCGGCGGCACGTGCGTGCAGACCCAGCTTGTTTACGATTGTAAATTGTTTTTGCACCACAGTCCCTTTACTTCCAGATCAAGGTAACCACACCACAACATCTTCCGCAAAATAGCAGCCGATTATGGTCAAAGATGACACCAGAAAAACTATCAGCAGGGTTGAAAAACCACGCCGAGCCAAATACCCACAACCCAAAATCAAAGGCAGCAACAACAGCCCTGACCACAGAGGAGTGTGCTGATAGTTGAAGAGTTCACATACCAGAAACGCCGCCAACCCACCGAGCAACACAATGGCTGTTTCCTTGGTACGAATTGCCAGATCGGGCAATTTATGTCGCTGCAAAAAAGTGATCGATTGCAACCCCTGCTCATAGCCATTGAGAAAACCGTAAATACGGAACCACAACGGCAGAGCATTAAATATGATCAGAAAAACCAGCGGCGCAACCACCAAGCCTTTCGCCGCCAGCAAGAGCGCGATACTGGCCGACAGGGGCCGCAAACCACCCCAGAAGAGTGCGTCACCAACCGCGGCATAAGGAGCCGCCACCATCTCCTTGAAATCTTTCATGGTGACACTGGGTGCCCTGCCCTGTGAACGTTCGATTTCGAGACGGATGGCAGCACCAACCACCGCTGGAGCCAGGTAGGGGTGGGTGTTGAAATATCCCAGATGCTCACGGGCAATCTGTTGCATTTCCTTTTGACCGTAGAGCCGGCGCAACACCGGAGCCATGGCATAAAACCACCCGCCACCCTGTAGTTGTTTAAAGTTCCAGCTGCATTGCAGCAGCAACAACCGCAGCCAGACATGCAGCAAAACGCGCGGTGGCATTTGTTTTTTCATACCAGCCACATGAGCAGAAAGGCCATCCCGAAGGAAGCACCAAACAAAGTTAAAGAGCGATTGACATTAATTGTGCCCAAGATGGTCGCAATGCCCACCAGTGGCAGCAGCAGACGCAACCAATGTCCCGCAGCTTCGAGGGCCGGCAGCAGGGTTGACGCCAGCATCGGAACCAGAACCAAGCCGCCCGCGACAATCACCAGATAGGTTAACAATGACGCCAAACCGAAGCTCAAAAGTCCCCGCAAATGAAGGTGCTCCATGGCCCGATACTGCTGATTTTCCAACATTTTTGCACTGAGAGACGGCTTACGGCCATGATACAGCCGCGCCCTGCGGTCGAAAAATTGGCCAAACTTGCCAAAGGGAATGGCAATCAAAAGACACAGCAGGGTGAAAGCAAGACTGTTCTGCTCCAAAACGGCACCCATTCCCAGGGTCAGAACGGTGGCACCCACCGCAATCTGGGTGTCGTCCGGCGGTACCACGGCACCAACCGGCAAACGTGCCTGCCAGAGTAATTCGACCATCAGACCCAGCTGCAAACCAACGGCAACATCTCCCAGTAGCCAGGCCGCCAAGGGCGCGGCGACAATTGGCCGTGAAATCATGACCTGCAAGGCAGCGGTTCGATCCAGTCCGCAACAAAGGGCAACAACGGCCCCAATAAACAGATCGGCGAAACTCACTGTTCTCTCTTCTTTTCTGGTACCAGCCGCCGCCAGTGACGTGCCATATCGGCAGGGATACAGCGCGCCGAGATGTCGATTCCA
Source organism: Deltaproteobacteria bacterium (assembly GCA_009993495.1). Taxonomy (GTDB): domain Bacteria; phylum Desulfobacterota; class Desulfuromonadia; order Desulfuromonadales; family Geopsychrobacteraceae; genus Geopsychrobacter. The sequence continues at coordinate 4,143 of JAACTI010000006.1, forward strand.
GCGGCATCCAGCGCTTCGAGATTTTCAATGTCTTCCGGGTCCAGAAAAACCGTACAACTGTATTGCTTTTTGCCCGAACCGGCGTGGAGATTCCCCAAATTCAATCGTTCAAAATTCAGCCCGAAGCGCAAGGCCCCCAGACTGTCAGAAGTGGAAGCAAACAGCAATAGCACCCGGAAATTCTCAAATTCACCGCGGGCAAACATCGCGACGACATCCGGAACGGCGTCAATCACAACCTTGATCCGACTGGGGACAGAGGCTTCCATCATCATGCGTTTCAGCGGGGACCCTGCGATATCGTCGTTTGCGACCACCAGACAATTGGCATGCACGTAAGGCAGCCAGCTCTCCAGGATCTGACCATGAATCAGGCGGTTATCGATGCGCGTCAGAACGATAGGCATTTTTTCACCATCATTTCAAAAGCGTTGCCGGACGCATAACGGTTTTATCGGCATAGTCGACCAGAAAATCGGCCAGCTCAACCAGGGCCATCTGTTGGCGTGCGCTCACGGCTTTCAACACAAGGGGCAAGTTAAACCCGGCAAGGATGTCAACCTCAGGGGGCAGCAGAAAGTCGGCGGCAATGTTGGTTGGCGTGCCGCCGAACATATCGGTTAAAATTAAAACACCGTCGCCGTCAGATCCAACCTCGTTTAAAGCCGCGCCCAGGCGAGTAGCGCACAGATCTGGTGCCATGTGACGCTCGATGGCGATTGCCCGGCACTTAGCAATGGGCCCGATAATCATTTCTGCCGTACGCAGCATTTCTGCCGCTAGTTGCCCGTGTGCCAGCAGGACTAATCCGATCATCCTTTTTTCCCACCAAGGGATCGCGTTAGGGTAAAACGACTGTCAGTGGTCACTTTTATTAATATCCCGATGAACCACCCTGACGCGAATTTTATCGCTTGCCAGCTGGCGTGAAAGCTCTTCAACCAGGGCCACGCTACGATGACGCCCCCCGGTACACCCCAGAGCCAAAGTCAAATAGCTTTTACCCTCGGCAATATACAGCGGCAGCAAAAAGTCGAGCATTTGTAGCAAATGGGCATAAAAATTCCGGCAGTCGGGTTGGTCTAAAACATAGTGACGCAGGGCCAGATCCAGCCCGCTGAGCGGACGTAACTCTGCCAGATAATAGGGGTTGGGCAAAAAGCGAACATCGAAGACCAAATCAGCATCGGGTGGCAGCCCATAACGAAAACCGAATGATTCGAGTTGCAGCATCAAGGGTGAAAGCTGCTCATCGGAGAAGGTCTCTAGCAATATTTCCCGCAACTGATGAGGGTTCAAACCACTGCTGTCAATGATTCTGGTCGCCGTTTCGCGGACAGACAACAACAATTTGCGTTCACGTTCAATGGCCTGCGGCAGATCAGTGCTCTCCCCCAGGGGATGGCGGCGCCGGGTTTCTGAATAGCGCCTGATCAGAACCTCATCGGCGGCTTCAAAAAAACAGGTTTCCAATGGGTAACCGCGGGCTTTCAATTGACTGATAATCGTGCCGTATTGGGCGAGATATTCGCGGTTGCGCACATCGATGACAACCGCCAGACGGCGTTCATTTTTGGCGTCGGACGCGGTCAATTCCAGACACTGGGGCAGCAACACCAGCGGCAGGTTATCAACCACGAAATAACCACGATCCTCCAGGGCACGGGCAGCGGTACTCTTGCCTGAACCTGACAAGCCAGTGAGAATATAGACGGGGCGACTATTCAAGATTGTCCCCAATGATCGTATGGGCATGCAAACGGGCGGCTTCAGCCATACGCGTTTCAAGCAATCCCTGAAATTCACGCGCACTGTGATAGCCCATCTCTTTTAACAATTGATTGCGCGCCGCAACCTCGACAAGGGTGCTGATATTTCGTCCCTGGCGTACGGGGATGCGCATCAACGGGATCTTAACTCCGTGAATCGTGTAAAACTCTTCTTCAAAACCGAGTCGGTCATATTCCTTGCCCTCTTCCCACTCAACCAGTTCCATAACCAGATCAATCTTCTTGCGCTCACGAATCGCGGCGACCCCGAAAAGATGCTTGATGTTGATGATTCCCAGTCCGCGAATTTCCATGTGATAATGCAGCAGATCCATGCCTTCGCCGAAAATAACCGCGGGGAGTTTCAAGCGAACCTTAATCACGTCATCTGCGACCAAACGATAACCGCGCAAAATCAGATCGAGGGCGCACTCACTTTTTCCGACACCACTCTTGCCTTGAAGTAAGACCCCAACACCAAAAATATCGAGCAAAACCCCGTGGAGGGTCGAGGTCGGCAGCAGTCGCTCTTCAAGAAATTTGGTGATCAGGGAAATAAAATCGGAACTCAGATGAAAGGTGCGTAACACCGGCGTCTGATACTCTTCGGCGGCCTTAAGGAGATAGTCGGGAACTTCTTGACTTTTGGTAACAACCAGACAGGCAAGTTTCAAATCAAGCAGATCATGGATTGCCTGAACAGCAGCTGGAGGAGGGAGATGGGCTAAATAAGAGAGTTCGGTCGAACCGAGAACCTGAATACGATCCGGATGCAGGTTGGAGCTGTAACCCGCCAGCGCCAGACCCGGCTTCTGAATGCGGGGAACCGAAACTGTGCGCGCCAGGCCGGCACCGCCTGCCAGCAATTCCAGATCAAGCCCGGCCTCGCGTTCATCGAGAATTTCTTGAATATTCAGCTCTGTCATTGCAGTCGTACAGCCCTAACTCCTTGAAAAACCTGAAATACCCCAGCGAGAGAGATCAATCTTCACGATCACATATCAACTGATAAATTCCTTCGGCATCTGCGGCTTCCATCAACTGCCGGCGGATGTCAGAATTTTTTAGCAGTTTGGAAATCCGCGCCAAGGTCTTTAAATGAATGCCTACAGAATCTTCGGGGGCCAGTAGTAAAAAGAAGAGATGAACCGGCTGGCCATCCATGGATTCAAAATCGAGTCCGTCGAGACTCCGGCCAAAGGCCAGCATCAGTTGCGGAATTCCCTTAAGTTTTCCATGGGGAATGGCAACACCCTCACCGATGCCGGTACTTCCCAGCTGTTCGCGTTCGTTGAGAACATGCAAGACAGTGTCACGTTGCAGTTCCGGAGCAACCGCAAGCAGCGCGTCGGCCAACTCTGACAGCACTGATTCTTTATCGTTTGCTTTGATGTTAGCGACAACCGAGAGCGGATTTAAAAGCTCACTGATTTTCATTGATTCGTTCATTATCCATAGTCATCTTGTCAATGCCAGGGCTCACCCGAAGCGACGAGCCCTGGCCGCTATTGGGATCAGCTGCCTTGCGGCACGATAAGGCCGTAATTGCCATCGCTACGGCGATAGACCACATTCATCTCTTCGGAGCGGGCATCGGTAAAAACCAGAAAGCTTTTGTCCAGAAGATCCATCTGCATCACCGCTTCTTCAACCGACATGGGCTTAACAAAGAAGGAATGGCTCCGCACAATTTCGGGCTCGGCCAAACCATCATCAACACTGCTGGCAGTCAATACCGACTTCTGTAACTGCTTGGCGTTGGCGGTCGTCGGTTTATGCCGCTTGAGTTTTTCCTTGTAGCGCTTAAGCTGGCGATCAATTTTATCGACCATAAGATCAATCGCGGCATACATATCGTCTTTTTCTTCGGCACTCTTCATGGTTATGCCCTTGGCAACCATGGTAACTTCAGCGCGCTGGTGAATTTTTTTCTGCACGGAAAGCACAACCTGAGCATCAACCGGCTCATCGATATATTTTTTAACTTTTGACAATTTTTCTTCCACGTAGTCCTTGAGCGCTGGACTGCTTTCCATGTGACGAAAATTAACCGAAATTTGCATACGCATCTCTCCTTTATTTTTTTGCTGATCCCTTAAAGGGACAGTCCCTGCTGAGTATAACCCAATTCCCGCTTGCTGGGGGGAAGGGTATGAATTTGTGTTATTTCAGAACAATCTTTTGCGCTCTGTCGATGAACCTATGCCGAGCATTTCGCGATACTTGGTCACCGTCCGCCGCGCGATGTGAATATCACAATCTTTGAGCATTTTGACAATTTTCTGATCGGAAAAGGGTTTTTTCGGGTCTTCTTTGGCAACAATTTCCTTGATGCGCATTTTTACACTTTCCGACGCAACCGAAAGACCGTCGCTGGTGGAAATTCCACTATTGAAAAAATATTTCAGTTCAAACAATCCCTGGGGCGTCTGAACATATTTATTCGTCGTTACCCGGCTGACGGTTGATTCGTGCATTTCAATGTCTTCAGCAACATCCCGCAGCACCAGGGGCTTGAGGTAATCGATACCATATTCAAAAAATTCCCGCTGAAATTTAACGATACTTTTGGTGACCTTATAAATCGTGCGCTGACGTTGATGAATACTTTTTATCAGCCAAACCGCGCTGCGCATCTTTTCCTGAATATACTCACTGGCCTTTTTGTCGACGGAATCAGAGTTGGTCAAGGCACTGCGATAAAAAGCGTTAATCCGCAAATTGGGCAGCCCATCATCGTTCTGGGTTACCACATACTCGTCACCAATTTTATGCACAAAAATATCCGGTGAAATGTACTGCACATCTTCCTGATTGTAAGCTGTACCCGGGCGTGGATCCAGCTCAGAGATAATGCGCGCGGCTTC
>JAACTI010000390.1 GCA_009993495.1 Deltaproteobacteria bacterium
TCCCAGTCGGCCCCAAAAACCACCGGCGTTGCAACAAAAATCATTCCAACAGCGGCGGGGACAGCGCCCCAGAGGGGCTTGCCTAACGCTTGGCGGATAAAGGGAAAGGCCAGGCGGCGGCGCAGTAGGGCCACCAGCAGCAGTGCATTGAAAATCGACGCCAGGGTCAAGGCCAAAGCCAGACCCAGGTGGCCCATAGACCCCATCAACACATAGCCGCAAACCGCATTGACCAGCAGAGTCAGAAAAGACACGATCACCGGGGTGCGGGTATCCTTGAGAGCGTAAAAGGTTTGCGCCGCAACCCGGCTTAAGCCGACAAACAACAGCCCAGGGGCAAAATAAATTAACGTCAGAGCGGTGGCATTCAGGGCCGTTTGATCGAATTCGCCCCCCATGAAGAACAATGCGTACACGGGCTTGGCACAGAGGATCAAACCAAAAATGGCAGGCAAGGTAACCACGACCATCAAGGAAAAGGCAAAGCGCAGGGATTCACGGAATTCCTGCTGGTTATTCAGCGCTGCCTGACGGCTCATCAGAGGCAACACTGCCTGGGCGAGGGAGACAATAAAGATGCCTTGTGGAAACTCAAACAAGCGCTGGGCATAATAAAGATAAGAGACACTGCCCTGAGGCAGAAAAGAAGCCAGCAGCCGGGTCACAACCACATTGACCTGATAAATTGCCACCCCGGCAATGCCCGGCAGCATCAGCCGAACCACACGTGCCAGCGCGGCATCACCCCCAAAATGGAAATCGGGCCGCAAACGGATACGGAAACGCCGCAGCACCGGGTATTGCAACAGCAGCTGGCTGCAGCCACCGATTAGAACCCCAAGGGCTAAACCATAAATCGGCTGGTCAAAATAGCGCCCGAGGAACAAGGCCCCACAAATCATGCCCAGATTGAGCAATAAAGGCGACAGGGCGGGCAAAAAAAAGTGGCCGCGCACATTGAGCAATCCGGTCAAAAATGCCAACAGGCTGACGATCCCGATATAAGGGAACATGAATCGGGTCAAGGTGGTTGTGAGTTCAAGTTTGCCTGCGACCTCAGAAAAACCATAACCGATGCCGCGGGCCAGCCAGGGCGCGAAAAAAATGCCCAATCCAACCACCAGCAACAGAACCAAGCTCAGCAAAGCCAGATTGCGACCGGCAAATTCCCGTGCCCGCTCCTCCCCTTCATGGGTGAGAACTTCAGTGTAAACGGGGATAAAAGCCGCTGTCAGGGAACCTTCGGCGAAGAAACGTCGCAACAGATTGGGAATGGTGAAGGCCATAAAAAAAGCATCGCTGACAAAACCGGCACCAAAAACGCGGGCAACAACCACATCTCTGATCAGCCCGGCGATGCGACTTAAAAAGGTCGCTAGAGCCATAACGATTGTTGCCAGGCCAAGGGCGCGTCTTTGACTCATAGGTGAATTTCCGAATGATAATGATATTTTAATCCCGTGATTAAAATATCTAAGCTGCCGTAATTTTGTCTTTTTTTAAACAAAAATAAGGATATTTTAACTTGACTGGCAGGGAAGAGAATGCTACAAATCGCGCCGGTTTTATTGAAACAGTCAAATTGATTCACACTTATCCCTTACACAACAAAACGCAGGAGCTTAAGGTGGCAAACCACAAATCGGCAGCAAAACGTAACCTTCAGAATCAGATTCGCCATGCCCGCAACAACCATGTCCGCTCAAATATGCGTACTTTGGTTAAAAATACCCGCGAAGCTGTGGCCAAGGGGGACAAGGACGCTGCTCAGCAGGCCCTGAAACTGGTCATCCCCTGTATTGACAAAAGCGCAGCTAAAGGGGTTATTCACAAAGCGACCGCCAGCCGCAAGATCGGCCGTTTGACCAGACTGGTCAACACCCTGGCCTGAGGCCTTGCT
>JAACTI010000391.1 GCA_009993495.1 Deltaproteobacteria bacterium
ACTCCTTGTCTTCGCCTTCAAGAGCGACTCATCATTGCCTTAGAGAAATACGATATCGCAGACCCCACCATCAGGAAAATACCAAAGGCCACAATAAAAACAATCCAACCCGAAAAACTATGGTAAAAACCCTGTGCGTATTCAAGACTCCAATAATGAGCAATCATCCCCGTTGCGGCGATCCGTACCCAGTTCATAAACACGGCGATAGGAAACGAACTGAGAACAATGAGGGATCTCCGTAGAAATCCTTTCTGGCTGATGTAGGCATAAATCATGGCGAGCGTGAAGAGTGAGACCAGAGAGCTGATCCCACTGCAGGCCTCGGCCACTTGTAGTGTGGTTTCGGGCAAATAAATGATGTTCCCTTCACCGTGGACCGGGATGGAAAACAATTGTATGAACGCCACGCCGAATGTGGACGAAAGAAGTTGCAGCTTCCTGGATATGGCCGCGTAAAGGATTGTCGGGATAGGGACCATCATTAAAAGGAGAAATAACGGGAAGGAAAGCTTCTTGGTGAGCGCCGATCCGAAGTTCAACCAGACGACCGAAATAATCAAAAAAACAAAAGTTAGCTCGACGGCAAAGCGAGATTTGCCTCCCACGGCGACAATCCAGATGAGAGAACTGATCAGGAGCATAGGCAGACCGCCCCTGTATGAAGGCACTATTTCTGTCTCGGCCAGGGTCTTTCGCTTATCCCAGATGAGATAAGCAATAACAAAGGGGATCAGGGGGCTGTGGGTGTAGGTCGGGTTCTCGGTCCAGAATTCAACCACCTTCCCGGCGAAGGGCTGAAACAACCAGGCCAGTAGACCCAGGCAGGCCAGGCACAACAGGAGCGGGGACAGGGAATCATTCTTGGTAATGTTCGTTGCACCAGTCATATCTTCTGCACCTTTCACGTGTCTTTTCCGGGAAGCTCGCTCTGCAGGAACGGTATGGTTTTCTGGACAAAATCTCGTATCCTTTGTTCGGCCTGCTCCATGTTTTCGGACGGCCCCACCGCCGTGATGAACCGGACCAGGGCGCCGTCGGTCCTTCCTCGGACCACCGCATCCCAGAAAAGATAAAACCTTTCCATCCAGTCGTTCTGAATGATACGGCCCCTCTCCTGGTACCAGTAGATGACAATCTGCTTCTCCTCACCGCTGGCCAGACGAATCAGATTGATGTTCTGGGACGGCTCCTGCTGGCCGGCTTGCCCTCGGCCGGCCGGGGCCTGCCACCAGGGAACCGCTTCATGCGATAGTATTGCGTTCCCGCCTCCCGGCAGACACCCGACGGGGGTGTGAATCAACGGCATCTCGTTTTGAGAATTTACATACCCCACGTAGAGATGAACCGCGTAGCCCTTAGGGGAAAGATAAGTTCGGTTGAGGTAATCCGTCAGTTCGAGTTCGTCCAGGATTTCTTGATCTATGGGAGCATCCTCTGTTGACTTATACTCTCCGATGGTCCTTGGGAATGCCTGCCGGAGGTTGGTGGGCCCTGGAATGTATTCCCTTTTCTGAACAAACCCGCTGACAAGAATGAGAAGCCCCAGAATGGCCAGGCTGATCAGAAGGGAGGATGTCTTGGGCAGGTAACTCCGTTTCCCTATTGTGTCTGCGATGGGATGATCTCTAATGGTCTTGATTTCAGATCTTTCCGTATCTTGATTCATAAATACTCCTGAGAAAACTCTAAAAACGATTGCTCTTTAGTGTGCGATCCAATGAACATGAAAAAGCTCCTTAGCATTTCCCCCTCTCCTTTATCCTCTCCCACGCGGGGAGAGGAAATGACGGGTGAAATCCTCTCCCACTCCGGGAAGAGGGGAAGACTATTTGTGATTCCCGCTCTTCCCACCGGGGAGAGGGGAATGAATCCAAATCGGGCGGCTGGTTTCG
>JAACTI010000392.1 GCA_009993495.1 Deltaproteobacteria bacterium
CGGCCACGGGCCGGTCCAGCCTGAGTTCATGGCGCAGGGCCTCCTTGTCCGCTGCCTGCGCCTGTTCCCCCATCATGATCTCCACCGGGTCCCCGGGGATCATGTGGACCAGGAAGAAGACCAGGGTGACGACACCGAGGATGATGGGGATCAGCAGGAGTATCCGTTTTGCGATATAATGGGACAAATGTGTGACCCTTTAAGATATTAGGTTCTTCTCCCATTTAGTGGGTAAATAGGGTTCGAGGGTTCAAGGGGTCAAGGATTCAAGTGAAATACTAAAACGCAAGCAAAATCTTCAGAGAAAAACACTTGGCCCCTGGAATCCTTGACCCCTTGGCTCCTTATGTTTCCACCCACTCTTTTGGAAATGATCTATTTCTAATTCTAATTTTTATCCACCCAGACATCCTTCAACGAATAAAGGTCTCCCCTCGGGTCCAGCACGAAACCCTCAACATTTTTCCTCATCACGGCCACGTTGTCGTAATGCCAGAGAGACACATACGGCAGGTCACGGGCCAGGATCTCCTGGACCCTTCTATAATATTCTTTCCTCCGGGTGAGATCAAGGGTTCTTCTTGCATGCTCGAGCAGGGCGTTGACTTCGGGATTTGCGTACCTCCCCCGGTTGGCGCCGGCCGGGGGAAAGTTCTTTGAATGGAAGATGTAATCATAGATGTCCGGGTCCGTGACCCCCACCCAGGAAAGAGAATAGAGCTGGAAGTTCCCGGACTTGATGTCTCCGTAGAAGGTTCCCCACTCGTAGGATCGGATGGTGAGCCCGATCCCCACTTGTTTGAACTGCTGCTGCAGCGCCGCGGCGATCCGCTTTCCCTGTTCGTCCTGGGACGTCTTGTAGCTCAGGGTGAACCGCATGCCGGTGCCGTCGCCGTCCGGATCGGGGAAGCCCGCCTGGTCCAGCAGTGTACGGCTTATTCCCGGGTTGTATTCATATTCTTTTACCCCGCCGGAATACGCCCAGTTGAGCGGGGAGAGGAGTCCGGTTGCAGGGCGGGCCATCCCCTTGAGCAGGTAACGGATAATGGCCTTCCGGTCCACGGCGTATGCGACGGCCTCACGGACCTTCTGTTTTATCAGAATCGGGTCCGTCAGGTTGAATCCGATATAGGAGTAATTCAGGCCGGGTCCGGTCATCAGCTTGAGGCGGGGGTCCTTTTGTATGAGGGGGATATAATCCAGTTCGATCCCGTTGATGACCAGGTTCAACGTCCCCTTTTGCAGTTCAAGGAAGCGGACCGTGTTGTCCGGCACGACCCGGAAGATCACGCGGGAGAGCTTCGGGGCTCCTCCAAAATAGTCCGGGTTGGCCGAGAGGTCATAGGATTCACCTTGATCCCTTTTTGCGAGCCTGAACGGTCCGGTCCCCACCGGCGCCTTTGCGAAGTCCACGCCTTTCGCTGATGCGTTTTGCGCAGGGACGATTCCCATGGCCATGCTGAGAAGAAATGGGGCAAAGGGTTCCTTGAGCACAAACCGAATGGTCTTCTCATCCTGTGTTTCGATCCGCTCAATCTGTTCATAGGTGCTCTTGTGCGGGGAGCCCACGGCCGGGTCAAGGATCGAATCAAAGGTATATTTCACATCCGAGGAGGTGAGCGCCGTCCCGTCGTGGAACCGGATGCCTTCCCGGAGATGAAAGAGATAAGTCCTGGGGTCAGGGGTTTCCCAATTCAAAGCAAGGTCGGGTTGGATCAGGCCTTTTTCATCCTGACGCAGAAGGCCGCTATAGATCAGGCCGTTGATCCGGGAGGAATTCGCATCCGTGGCGAGCCGAGGGTCCAGGGATGTCGGCTCGGATTCGATCCCGATCACCACCGTATCCGGAGGGATGCCGCCCGAATTGCAGGCGGAGA
>JAACTI010000393.1 GCA_009993495.1 Deltaproteobacteria bacterium
CAAGGAAGAACTCGCCCTTGAAGTGTTGACGCGGGCCCATTCGAAATTCCGCCAGTTTCTGAACGACAGCCTGCAAGGGGAAACCCCAGGGGCCGAGCTGGAAAATTTTTTTTCCCAGGTGCTGGTAAAAAACCATGAACGCAATTTCGTCGGGGGCTGCCTGTTTGGTAATACGGCTCTCGAAGCCAGTGACACCTCCCCTCGGTTCGCCCAGTTGGCGCGGGATCTTTTTACCGAGTGGACTCAGCGCTTAAGCCTGACCATTGACGCGGCCCAAGCCGCGGATCAGGTTCGCCGCGATTTACCCGCCGATCAGCTGGCAGAACTGGTGGTTATGACCATCGAAGGCGGCATTATGCAGGCACGCCTGCAAAAAGCAGCTGGCCCCCTGACGCGAATTTTGGCGAGTTTACGTACATTGCTCGAACTCAAAGTTCTATAACCCCTGTAAAAGTGATGGAGGTTTTATGTCACGCATCAGCCTTGTTTCACCTGAAAAGGCATCCCCTGAAGTCGAAACGATTTATGCCGAAATTTCCCAGGCCTTCGGCAAAATCCCCAATCTGTTCAAAGCCTATGCGCACCATCCTCCGTTGCTGGAAGCCAACTGGCATAAGGTTAAGCGCGTGATGATGGAAGGGGTGCTGGCACGCAAAACCAAGGAAGCTATTGCGCTGCTGGTTTCGCAAGATAACGGGTGCACCTATTGCGTCGCGGCTCATACCGGGGCACTTAAGATGGTCGGCGTCAGTGACGATGAAATTGGCCGCATCTCAGCCGATTTAGATCAGGCCGATTTTTCGGTTAAAGAGCGCGCTCTGATTCGCCTGGCGCGCAAGGCGAATGCGGCGGCGCATGAGGTAACAGCGGCCGAAGTTGATGCGGTGCGCCAAACAGGTGCCGGTGATGCCGAAATTGTTGAAGCCCTGGGAGTGATGGAAGTCTTTACCGCCTTCAATAAATTTCTCGATGTTCTGGATGTTGATCTCGGGTAAGGCGCCAGGAGACCGAATGCAACGCCGCCTCTGGTACATCAAAAATGCCGCGCTCTTCTCCTGGCTACAGGAAGAGGAGCTGCAACGACTGGCCAAGGGCAGTGAAATGGTGGAATGTAAGCGCAACACCACCTTCTACTTTGCCCATGAACAGAGCGACAGTATCTTTCTGGTCAAGCAGGGGCGGGTCAAGCTGACCCGCACCAGCGCCGAAGGGCGCGAGGTGATCCTCGATATTCTGGCGCCGGGTGAAATTTTCGGCGAACTCGCCGTAACCGGCGAGGAGCTGCGCACCCACAGTGCGACGGCGGTTGATGACGCCATGGTTTGCATCATCACGCGCCAGGAATTTGAAAATCTGCTCAAACGTCATCCGGAGATGGCGCTGCGGGTGCTCAAACTGGTTGGGCTGCGTCGCCGCGAGCTGGAGATGCGCCTTGAAGATCTGATCTTTCAGCCGGTGGCTGCCCGACTGGTGTTGACCCTGCTGTGGCAGGCGCGCCGGCATGGCAAAAAAGAGGCCGATGGTGGCATCAGCCTGCCTCTTACGCAAAAAGATCTCGCCCATCTGGTCGGGGCCTCGCGTGAAGCCGTGGCCGAACAGCTGGCGGAGTTCAAAAGTCAAGGGCTGTTGCGTACCGGTTACCGGAGCCTGGTGTTGGTTGACCCCAAGGGGCTGATGCGCACCCTGACTCCCGCACCCGAAATGGAGTTGCCGGATCTTTTGAGCCCGGCGGCAATAGGTGATTAAGGGTTTTCAGGTACATATTTCGGTTTCCAGATGAGCTGGAAATCTTACTCCAAAGGAGCAAAAAATGAAAAAAATTGGTATCAGGCTGGTTGTTTTATGCGTATTGGTTGTTGCCGGTGGTTCCCTCGCTCTGGCGG